>JBDTLY010000261.1:0-5258 GCA_039934535.1 Casimicrobiaceae bacterium
TGCCGAACGTCGCGATCTGCGACACCGAGTCGGCGCCGTACTTCTTCTTCACGTAATCGATGACGCGGTCACGACCGTTCTGGCAGAAGTCGATGTCGAAGTCCGGCATCGAGACACGTTCCGGATTGAGGAAGCGCTCGAACAGGAGCGCGTAACGAATCGGGTCGAGGTCCGTGATGCCGAGCGAGTACGCGACGAGCGATCCCGCGCCGGAGCCGCGGCCAGGCCCCACGGGCACGCCGTTGCGCTTCGCCCAGTTGATGAAGTCGGCGACGATCAGGAAATAACCTGAGTAGCCCATCTGCACGATGGTCTTCGTCTCGAAGTCGAGTCGCGTCTCATAATCGGCGCGCCGGTTCGCGCGCGCCGCCGGGTCGGGATAGATCGACTCGAGGCGGCGCGTCAGGCCCGCCGCGGCTTCCTGCCGCAGGTGGTCGTCGAGCGTGACGCCGGCCGGCGTGGGAAAATCGGGCAGGAAATTCTTGCCGAGCGGCAACGCGAGGTTGCAGCGCTCGGCGATCTTCACCGAGTTCGCGAGCGCTTCGGGGAGATCCGAAAACGCCGCCGACATTTCGGCCTGCGTCTTGAAGTATTGATCGGGCGTGAAGCGCTTGGGGCGGCGCGGGTCGGCCAGCACGTGGCCTTCGGCGATGCATACGCGGGCCTCGTGCGCGCGAAAGTCGTCCGGCCGGAGGAACTGGATCGGATGCGTGGCGACGACCGGCAGCGCGAGTTCCTGCGCGAGCGCGACCGTCGCCGCGACCAGCGCGTCGTCGTCGGCATGGCCCGCGCGTTGCACCTCGAGGTAATAGCGTCCCGGAAAGCGCGCTGCCCACTCGTTCGCCGACTTTTTCGCGCCGCCGCGATTGCCCTGGAGCAGAGAGGCGCCCGTGTCGCCGTCGCGGGCGCCGGACAGCGCGATCAGCCCGTCGGTCCCTTCGTCGAACCAATCGCGCTTCATCTCCGCGCGGCCGCGATACGCATTGCCGCGGTAGGCGCGGGTCAGCCAGTCGGTGAGCTTGAGCCAGCCCACGCGCGACTGGACAAGGAGCAATGCGCGAAACGGCTGGTCCCGCTCGGCGTCGTGCGTGAGCCAGACGTCGCAGCCGAGGATCGGCTTGACACCCGCGCTGCGCGCCGCCTTGTAGAACTTGACGAGGCCGAACGCGTTGGCGAGATCGGTGATCGCAAGCGCGGGCATCGCGTCGGCCACCGCCGCGCCAATCGCGTCGTCGATGCGCACCGTGCCGTCGACGATCGAGAATTCGGTGTGCAGGCGCAGGTGGACGAAGGCGGGAGCGGACATGGCGGCATGACGGAGGATGGTAGAATTTTACCTCGTTCACCGCGCGCCGATTGCCTCGTTTACCCGTGCTCTCCTTTTCCTCCCCGTACGCGCGTTCGCTCGCGCATTCGCTCTTCATGGGCGCAGCGTTGGCCGCTTTCGTCGCCGGCTGCGCCACGACCGCGGTGGACACGGGCGGCATGCCGACGGGCGCCCCGGCGGGTCCGACCGGCGGCTCCGGCACGGCCAAGCCTTCGAATGTCGAGCCGCCGCCGCCCAACGTCAACCTCTCGGGCTTCCCGCTCACGTACCGGCAGGGCTATGCGGACGGTTGCGCAAGCGTCGGTGGCACCGAGCGCAAGGACACGACGCGCTTCGCCGCCGACGGCAACTATCGCACGGGCTGGCAGGACGGCCTCGCGATCTGCCGCAAGAAATGACACGCGGGCGCCGCGGCGACAGGGCCCGCCGTTGAAGGCCGCGACGTTGCGGCGCGTCACGCTGCGCGGACTCGATCATCACGTGCTCACCTGGGGCGATGCCCGCGCGCCCAAACTCTTCCTGCTGCACGGCTGGATGGATGTCGGCGCGTCGTTCCAGTTTCTCGTCGACGCCCTCGCGCGTGACTGGCACGCGATCGCGCCGGACCTGCGCGGCTACGGGTGCAGCGAATGGCAGCCGCAAGGCTACTGGTTCGCCGACTACATCGCCGACCTGGAAGCGCTCATCGACGTCTTCGCGCCGGGCGAGGTGGTGGATCTTGCCGGGCACAGCCTCGGCGGGAACGTCGTAATGATGTACGCCGGCGCGCGGCCGGAACGCGTCCGCCGGGTCGTTTCCCTCGAAGGCTTCGGCATCCCGGCACAGTCGCCCGACGTCGCGCCGAAGAAGATCGCCGCGTGGCTCGACGCGCTCGCCGATCCGCCGTCGTTCGCGCCGTACGCGAACCTCGACGCCGTCGCCGATCGCCTGCAGAAGACGAACCCGCGCCTGCCGCGCGACAAGGCGCTCTTCCTCGCGGGCCACTGGGCGGAAACGACGCCGGACGGAGGTGCGCGCCTGCGTTCGGATCCCCGGCACAAGCTTCCGTTTCCCACCGCCTACCGGCTCGACGAGGCGTATGCCGTGTGGCGCAACATCGCCGCGCCGACACTGTGGATCGCGGCCGCCGACTCGACGATTCCGAAGTGGCTGCACGATCCCGCCGCGGGTGACGCGAATCCGGATGGTCTCGACGGCGTTCGCCGTCGCATGGCGCACGTCGCCAACGCCCGTCTCGTCGTCATCCCGGACGCCGCGCACATGCTGCATCACGACCAGCCGGGCGCGACAGCAACGGCGATCGAAGCCTTCCTGGGCGAATCGACGGCAGGGCGATGAACAGGACGCGGGTCGGCATCCACACCCGGCGGGGCGCCTACGTCGCGCTCATCGTGCTGACCCTGATCTGGGGCAGCAACTGGATCGTGATGAAGGAGGCGCTCGCCAGCGCGAGCCCGGTGGTCTTCAACGTCGAGCGGACGTGGATCGCGATTCTCGTGCTGTTCGGCGCGCTGGTTGCGCGGCGGCGGCCGCTGTTGCCCGAGGATTGGCGCGCGGTGGTCGTCGCCGGCTTCTTCCAGACGACGATCAACTTCGGCGCGACGACGATGGCGCTCGCCGGCGGCGGCGTCGGGCGGACCGCGGTGCTCGTGTTCACGATGCCGTTCTGGACGCTGCTGATCGCGTGGCTGGTGCTGCACGAGCGCGTGCGCGGATGGCAGTGGCTCGCCATCGCGTCCGCTTTCGCGGGGCTCGCCTTTGTCGTGGAGCCGTGGCGCTGGCACGGCGATCTCGCGCCGCGATTGTGGGCCGTGCTGTCGGGCTTCGGCTGGGCCGCCGGGTCGGTCGCCACGAAGTACTACCAGAAGCAGCGCAAGCTCGACACCCATAATTTCATCGCCTGGCAGATGCTGCTGGGCGTCCTGCCGTTGACGCTGCTGCCGCTTGGCTTCGACTTTCCGGCGACGCAGTGGAGCGTCACGCAAGCCGCCCTGTTGATCTATGTCGGTGCCGTCTCCACGGCCTGCGGGTTCCTGCTCTGGATCGCCGTGCTGCGTTTCCTTCCGGCGGGAACCGCGTCTCTCAACATGTTCGCGATTCCCGTGATCGCGCTCGGCAGCTCCGCGCTCGTCTACGGTGAACGACTGTCGCCGATCGAGTGGATCGGGATCGCGCTCATCGGCGCCGGGCTCGTCATCGTGACGCTGGTGGCGTTGAAAGGGGGCCGTCGCGACGACACGCCGCTCGGCGGCGCCGCGCCGCTCGAAGGGGGCTGATCCTCGCGGCAGCGGACCGGGCACGGTAGAATGACGCCACGCCGGCACCTCTCGCCGGCGCATTGTTTTACTGGCGATTGATGACCGATTCCGCACCCGACTTGTCCCGCCTCAGGATCGACCGTGGCGCGGCCCCGATCCGTTCGCGCCGCCGGCGCTGGCTCTGGCCCGGCATCGCGGTGCTCGTCGCGGCCGCCGGCGCCGCGTGGTACGCCTCGCAGCCACACCCCGCGAAGGTGGAGACCGCGACGGTTGTCACGGCGTTTCCGTCGCAGCAGTTCGTCGTGCTCAACGCGACCGGCTATGTCGTCGCGCAGCGCAAAGCGGCGATCGCATCGAAGGCAACCGGACGTCTCGAATGGCTCGGCGTCGCCGAGGGCTCGCGCGTGAAGGCCGGCGAAGTCATCGCGCGCATCGACAGCCGCGACGTCCGCGCACAGGCGCAAAGCGCCGAAGCGGGCGTCAACGCGGCGAAGGCGGCGGTGGAGCAGGCGCGCGTGGAGCTTGCCAACGCGCAAACCGAACTGAAGCGCAACCAGGACTTGGTCGCGAAGGGGTTCATCACGCAGTCGGCGCTCGACACGGCCAAGATGCGTGTCGACCGCGGCGTCGCGCTGCTCGCGAGTGCGCAGGCGAACGTGAGCCAGGCGGCGGCCAACGCGCGCAACGCCGACGTCACCGTGGACTACACCGAGATCCGCGCGCCGTTCGACGGCGTCATCCTGTCGAAGAGCGCGAACGTCGGCGACATGGTGACGCCATTCTCGTCGGCAACGGACTCGAAGGGCGCCGTCGTGACGATGGCCGACATGACCACCCTCGAGGTCGAGGCCGACGTGTCGGAGGCGAGCCTGTCCAAGGTCAAGGTGGCCCAACCCGCTGAAATCATGCTCGACGCGCTGCCGGACGTGCGCTTCAAGGGGCGCATCAGCCGCATGGTGCCCACCGTCGACCGCGCCAAGGCGACCGTGATGACGAAGGTGCGCTTCGACGAGATCGATCCGCGCGTGCTGCCGGAAATGAGCGCCAAGGTGTCATTCCTCTCGCAGGAGGTGACGCTCGACCAGCAGAAACCGCTCCTCGCCGTGAATCCGGAGGCGATCGCGACACGCGACGGACGCACGATTGTCTTCCTTGTGAAGGACGGCGTGGCGACCGAGATGGCCGTGATGCCGGGCATGAAGATCGGCGACCTCACGGCGATCGCCGGCGGCGTCAAGAGCGGCGACAAGGTCGTGCTGCGGCCGGCGGCGGAGCTGCGCACTGGCGCCGCGGTGACGACCGCCGCGAAATAACGCGCGGGCGATGATGGAGACTCAAGCTGCGGCCGAGGTTCCGCATGGAACGCCGTCGGTCGAACCGCTGGTCGCGATCCGCAATCTGGCCAAGTTCTACGTGCGCGGCGGCCAGGTCATTCCGGTCCTGACGGACATCAACCTCGACGTATACCCCGGCGATTTCGTGGCGCTGATGGGGCCGTCCGGCTCCGGCAAGTCGACGCTGCTCAATCTGATCGCTGGCATCGACAAGCCGAGTGCGGGCGAGATCCACGTCGGCGGCATCGACATCGCGCGGCTGTCCGAGGGTGATCTTGCCGCATGGCGCGCCGCCAACGTCGGCTTCATCTTCCAGTTCTACAACCTGATGCCGGTGCT
>JBDTLY010000262.1:0-5241 GCA_039934535.1 Casimicrobiaceae bacterium
GGACAGAGCGAGTGCAGAATGACGAACTGCGCACGCAGCTCACAGAGGCGAAGGGCTCCATCGCGAACCTGAAGGCGGAGATCGTGCCATCGAGACCGCCCACGACGACCAGCGAGCGGCCGCTTGCGAGCCCGTCGATGACCAGGTGATGGCCGTTGCCGAACTGGTCGACGCCCACTCGGAAGGTCAGCTGTTCAGCCGTGATGCCGTCCGCGAAACCGATGACGTTGCTGCCCGACGAATCGACAATGGTGTCGCCATCGGATCCGGCGTCGATGATATAGGTGTCGTTGCCGGCACCGCCAACCAGATAGTTGCGCCCGGAACCGCCGGCCAGCGTGTCGTCACCGTCCTCCCCAAACAGGACGTCATCGCCCGAGTCGCCGGAGAGCAGGTCGCCGCCGGTGCCTCCGGCGAATTGATCATTGCCGGCGCCACCGTCCAAGTTATCGTCGCCGTCTTCGCCCCACGCAAAGTCGTAACCCGCGCCACCGTGGACCGTATCGTTGCCGATACCGCCAGACATATAAGTGGTGCCGGTGCCGCCATTCAAAGTGTCATCGCCAGCCTCCCCATAAAGCGACGCGCCACCGTAGGGCGCGCTCAGTGTGTCGTTGCCGTTGCCGCCTTGCAGCAACGTCTGCCGTGCAAAGTAACCGTAATACCCGTGGGTAAGCAGCGTGTCATTGCCATCGCCACCCCACAGGTGCCCGTCACCTGTCAGGACGTCATCCCCCGCATCGCCCAGAAAGTCGTTCAGCTGCCCGAAATCGCCAACGATGACGTCATTGCCATCGCCGCCGGACGCAATGTTGGAGTCCTCCGGATTGCGACTATCACGCCCCATGTCGATATAGTCATCGCCCGCGTCGCCCAGGATCTGGTCCGCACCTGCGCCCGCGAGCAGCGTGTCGTTCCCCCCGTAGCCGCGCAGGTAGTCATTCCCGGCCCCTCCGTCGAGATAGTCGTCTCCCTGGTACACAAGCGGCGTCTGATCCGAGTCGCCAAAAAGCCGGTCGGCACCGTCGCCGCCCAGAATCGTGTCTTCAGCGCCGTCGCCCGCCAGCAAGTCATTGCCGACACCGCCACTGATGTAATCGTCACCGTCAACCGCCGCCGTCGGACTCACGCCGCCGACAGCGATGTCGTTGTTGCCGCGGATGACGTCGTCGCCGGAGCCACCCAGGAGAGTGTCGGCGCCGCCATCTCCAAATATCTGGTCGTTGCCGCTTCCACCATCGATGAAGTCGGCCCCGGCCGGCGTGACAGTGGTGATGCCGATGAGCTGGCCATAGTCGTCGCCAGCGAGGCGGTCGTCGCCATTGCCGCCGAATAGGACATCGTCGTCTTCACCCCCCGACATCGTGTCGTTGCCGTCGTCGCCCCAGATCGTGTCGTCGCCCAGTTGACCAAAGACCGCATCGTCGCCAGACCCCGCGTGGATTTCGTCCGCTGCGCCGACGTCGATGGCCGAGTCATGGGGAATCACCGACGAATACCAGGCGTTGAACGGCGCGCCGGCGCCGAAGGCCGGTTGCACGTATACGGTCGTCAGGTCGCCTGGTTCGTAGTCGTCGTCGCCGTTGATCAGGTCATGCCCTGCACCGCCGACCAGCAGGTCTCTTCCTCCGCCGCCGAATAGGATGTCGTTGCCATTTCCCCCTACCACGGTGTCCGCGCCCAGGCCACCTTGCAGCCACTCGCTCGACGCGACGAACAGCTTTGCGGGCATGACGCCGTCGGTGCGCGCCGTGGCCGACGTGTTGATGTAGTCGCGCAAGGCGGCTTCGGAAAGCTGGTTGTCCACAAACACCGCGTCGTTGCCTTCGTTGCCGGCCGCCACGTCGATGCCCGCCCCGCCCTCGACAATGTCGTCGCCGGCCTTGCCAATGATTTCATCGCGACCGGCGAGACCCTGGACACGGTCGCCGCTGGCAGCGCCGACCACGGCGTGGCGACCGCCGGTGCTCGACCGGTTGTCGTCGAGCGCGGTACCCATGACGAGGTTGGTCGGATTCGAGTAGTCAATGCTACCCGGCACCGGCGTATTGAGAACGATGCCGAGATCACCTGACTTGAAATGCTTGACCGTGGTGGTTCCGACCTCCGACTGAATGATCAGGTCGCCGCGTTCGTCGGCGCCGGGCGTGAATGCGTAGGTGACGTCCTTCCCGTTGAGGCTCTGCGTCCATATTCCGGCGAACTCAGCATCGCCACCGATCAGCCTGCTTGCGCCGATGCGAATCTCGCCCAGGCCGTCGACGTCGTCGATGGAGTCGTTGCCATCCCCGGACATCAGAATATAGCTGTCGATGCCCGCACCACCTTTCAGAGTGTCGCTATCCGCGCCGCCGGTGAGGATGTCGTTGCCATTCCCGCCGTCAAGCGTGTCGACCCCCGCCTGCCCGCGCAGGATGTCCGCCTCCGTGCCGCCGTAGAGATCGTCCCGGCCGTCACCGCCTTCCAGCGTGTCCGCGCCCTGGCCGCCGTACAGCTTGTCGTCGTTGGCGTCGCCATAAAGGAAGTCAGCATCGGCGCCTCCCAGCAGCGTGTCGTTGCCGATGCCGCCTCTGAGGGTGTCAGCACCGGCGTTGCCTTCGAGGTAGTCGTTGCCGCCATTGCCGCTGATGGAGTCGGCGCCGCCCATGCCGTACAGATGATCTCCGAGTGCAGCCTCACCTCCTACGAATGTCTCGCCTGCCTCGCTGCCGAACGACATCAGTACGGGGTTGTTGCCCGCCGAGATATTTCCGCCGGCCTGCAATCCACCCACAACCGTGACCGCCTTGCCCAGAGACAAATCCTGAAATTTGTAGCTCTCCGCCGTCGCGCCCCGCACTGTCGCAGTATTCGCCATGTTTCGCTGAAGGTCCCACGACAGCATCGCCGACCGGTCGGCGTACCACGTATCGGAAAAATCGAATTCTTTCGTTGTGTCGCCATACAGCCGCGCACTCTTGTCGGCAGTCCACGCGACAAAATCGATGCCATGTGCGCTCGTCCATATAGCGTCGAGCGCGGCCTGCGCGCCTTGAACTCCCGACTTTGCGTGCAGCGCGAATGGGCTGAGCTGCTTCAGCGCCAGAAAATCGCCGAAGTCGGTCTTGCCCAGCGAAGCAATCGATTCGCCTTGGGTGGCATCCACAAGCGCAAGGCGGAAACTTGCGTCTCCCGTCTGCGGATTGGAAAGCAGCGTGCGATAGGGGCCGCTTGCAATCAGCGTGGACAGATTTTCATGCAACGCGGTTCTATCGTCCGTTGGCGTCCTCGCCACACCGACACCGAACAACTGACGCCGCAGTCCATCAACCAATCCTTCCAAACGCACACTTGCCGTCCCGGCACCCAAGACCATCGGGGAAATCGTAGATAGCTTCCAAGTCGGGTCAATCGCGGTGAGCGCGTACTGAACCGCAAGAGCATCTGTAAGTGTGACAATCGAATGATTGTGAGTTGGACTTCCCGGCTCAATTCGCACCGTTTGTATCGAACCGATCATCTGCCCGAGTCCGGCTGCCCCGGAAGTGCCATCGAGCGCGCGTACATTGAAAATTTTGCCGCTCGGAATGGTTGCATTGACAATTCCGAAGAACTTCAGCAACTCAGTGCCGAGATTGGTAACAATTCCGGGGGCGACCGAGAATCCCGGGGAATTGTAGGTATACGTCGCGCTTACAATTGCATCATGCTTCGCGGTGAATGCCTGTGCCAAAAATCCACCAAGGCTATGTCCTGCCGTAACGATGCTCTCTTGTGGTCCTAGCTTTCCCTGGGCAACCAGCAATTGGTAGAAATTCTCGAGTGAATTGTATTGCGGCATTCCGAAAGTCGTGCCCATCAGCGCAATGCTGACGACGTCCGCCTGAAAATCCACAAGCCAATTACTGGTTTCGGATCCGCGAATGGCAAGCACCTTTTTGCCACTTGTATTACCTGCCGCGTCAACTGGCTGAAACAGCACCGCCGAAAACCCATCGCTGAGGTCCTGCTGCCCGAGCACCTTCCAAGTTTCGTCAAAGTGCTGGGCTTGCGACGGCGCCATGTCGGCGCGCAAATATGCCGCGTAGTTGACGTTGCTACCGAGAGCCAGATTGGCCCCATAGGCGGCGAATGCCGCTTCGGAGTATTTCAAGTACTCGCTAACGCTCGGCATACTTACTCCATTCTCCTTAGAAATACCGATTTGATTACCCAATCTGTGTCGGACTTATAGACTGGGCATGAAATGGATGTAGGGTGCGCATACGCGACAAAATCGCCGCCTGATCTGCCATAGGAGATTGCCTCTCCCATTAATTTTTCGTCTGCCTTCCGGACAATTCTCGTAACCGTTCTATCTAGTCGCCCTTCTCCCTTAAGTGGGTCGCCCATCTTGAGATACTCGGTTTGCACCAGATATCGATACTCGGACCCGACTCGATCTTCCAGTTTTCGCCCGCGCCATCCTGGAAATGGATCGCCCCACTGGTCGAACATTTCTGGCGGCAAGGTAACTGTCTCGTAGATCCGCACGCCCCCGTCTTTCTTGCACAGCTCCTCCATCTGCCGGTCGAGCGCGAATTTCTCGCAGCCAACCAACAAAGTCACGAAAGCGGCGACCAAGACCGTGCAACAGCACTCCTTAATCGATGACCGAAGTGACGGCGCTTTGACAACCTCACTGTTCGCGCCCGTTTCACTCGCTCTCGTTCCCATTTGCCGCCCCCATTCACGGATGCCAACCTTCCGCAAAGCGTAATCCCAGCCACCCCGCTTTTCCAGTTCGTTGCCGACGGCGCAGCTTCGACCTCGGTCTCTGACCGAAGCCATGCTGTTGGCAAGAATGAATGAAATCGGGCCGACCGGCACTCATCCGATTGGATGACTTGCCGTCGACCCGAGAGGGTGCTACGAGCGACTACCCCGCCATTGGCAGGGCTGACGATAGGGGAGTGCCGGCGCTTCCGGCCCGCGACCTGGACTGTCGTTCCGCTATTTCTTCGCCCCCGCTATCACTCCCCGCGCCTGGAGCTGGGCAATAATGAGTTGAGAGAATCCCGGCGCCTCGGTTTCCACCGTCCGCGGATTTAGCGTCTGCGTATTGGCCGACCACACGACCTGCTTCGTTGCCGTGTCGAACAGCGTGGTTTCGACCATCGCCAGGTCATATTGCGAGACTTGCGTCACCGGCACCATGGCCGGGCCGAAGCCGCCACCCCATCCCGCGCCCCAGGGCCCGACGCCCCACATCATGGCGCCCGC
>JBDTLY010000263.1:0-5198 GCA_039934535.1 Casimicrobiaceae bacterium
CGCAGCAGGATTGGAAGGACGGGCGCGCGCGGCTCGTCTTCGGCGCCGCCGGCTACGACACGCTGGTCGCGGGCCTGGAAGCGCTTCAGCGGGAAACGCGATTGCGGGTCGTCGAAGCCACGCTCACGGCGCGCGTCGAGCCCGGCACCGTCCGCGCCGAGCTCGTGCTCGCGCGCTGACCGGTCGACTGCTCGTCCGATGCGCCGGGCGATTCTCATCCTCATCGTGGCCGTCGCGGTCGCGGCCGTCGTCATCGCGGTCGCCCCGGCATCCGTTGCCAGCGTCGCCGTCGAAAGTGCCACCAACGGCGTGCTCACGCTGGCCACGACCGATGGCACGCTCTGGCGCGGTCACGGGACGCTTGCCGCCGGACGCGCGCTCCGGGTCCCGCTCGCGTGGTCCGTCGACCCATGGCCGCTGCTTCGCGGCGAATTGCATGTCCGATTACTTCCGGCGACCGCCGCCGGCCGTTCGCCGCGGGCGGAGATCAGCGCGCGCCGCGACGCGATCACGCTGCGCGAGGTCGACGTCACGTTCGCCGCGGACATCGTCGAATCGCTCGCGCCACGCGCGGGCGTCCGCGTCACCGGCGAGGTCCGGCTCACCGCGTCGTCACTCGATTGGACGCCTTCGTCGTTTCGCGGCGATGCGCGCGTCGACTGGCAGGACGCGCTGGTCGCCATTGCCGCCGACCCCGGCATCCGCCTCGGCACGGTCAGCGCGACGCTGGCCGGCGCGGGTGACCGGTTGAGCGGCCGCGTGACGAACGACGGCGGCGCATTCGACGTTCGCGGCATGCTGGCGCTCTCCGCGAACGGGGCCCCGGACATTTCGATCACGATGACGCCGCGCGGCGGCGACCCGGGACGAGCGCGGACGCTGACCTTGACCGGCGGCCCCGGCGCGACGAGCCTCAACCTCGGATTTCAGTTGGGGCCACGATGAGCCGGCGGCCCGCGCGCCGCCGCGGCACGGCGCCCTCGCCCGCGAAGCGGCCCGTCGATGCCGCGCGCCCGGTCCCTACCACGCGTGTCGCCGGCGTCGACGCCTTGCGCGGCGCCGCGCTGTGCCTCATGTTCGTCTATCACTTCTCGTTCGACCTGCGCTTCTACCGCGTCGTCGCCTCCGACTTCGAACATGACCCGTTCTGGCTCGCATTCCGCGCTCTGATCGTGGCGTCGTTCATGGCGCTCGTCGGAATCAGTCTCGTGCTGTCCGACCGCGCCGGAGCGACGGCCAGGCATTTCTGGAAACGCATTGCCGTGATCGCCGCCTGCGCCGTCGCGGCGAGCGTGGGCAGCTACGTGCTGTTTCCGCGCACGTTCATTTTCTTCGGCATCCTGCACTGCATCGCCGTGGCGTCGGTCCTCGCATGGCCGCTGGTGCGCCGGCCCCGCCTCGCGCTCGGCATCGGCATCGTGGTCATCGTGGCGGGTCTCGCGTTTTCGAATCCGCTGTTCGACACGCGCGCGTTGTCGTGGATCGGTTTCACGACGTTCAAGCCGCCGACGGAGGACTTCGTTCCGCTGTTCCCGTGGGCGGGTGTCGTCCTTGTCGGCATTGCGGCAGGTCACGGTCTGGTGCACACGGCGTTCCGCCCGATCGAAGCGTTGGCGAACGCGCCCCGCTGGATGCGGTTCATCGGCCGTCACAGCCTCTTCGTTTACATGGTCCATCAGCCGATTCTGCTCGGCCTTCTCTGGATCGTTGCCGGGCGCTGAACGGCACGCACCGCCGAACACCAGCGTGACGTCCCTGGGTGCCAGCTTCTTCGTCACGCCCAATATTGTGTGCAAGGCCGACTATCAATGGTTCAGCGGACTCGCCGACGCAAGCCAGTCCAACCGGTTCCAGCTCGGCCTCGGCCTCAACTACTGAGGATGCATGGATAGGGGCTGGCACGTTCTGCCGCTCGCCGCGTTCGTGGCCGTCCCCGCGGTGCATGCAACGGAGTATCTGAGCCTCGAGGCCGCGCAGCGCGCCGCGTTTCCCGACGCGACCGCCTTCGTGCCGCTGCCGGTCGACCGCGCCGCCGATGCACGAGCGCAGCTGGCCGAGGTCGCGCGAGCGCCCGGCGCACGCGATCCGCGCGCGTGGCGAGCGACGGCGGGCGCGAAAACGCTAGGCACCTTCTACGTCGACGCGGTGATCGGGAAGCAGGAGTACATCGACTACGCGCTTGCCGTGGACGCGATGGGACGCGTGCTGTGGCTCGAAGTCCTCGTGTATCGCGAAACGCACGGCTGGGAGATCCGCAACGACCGCTGGCGATCGCAGTTCGCCGGAAAGACCGCGCAGGATCCGGTCGCCATCAACGCGGACATCGCCAACATCTCGGGCGCCACATTGTCGTCGCGCCATGTCAGCGACGGCGTGCGGCGCCTTCTCGCCATCGATGCGATCCTCCGGACCCGCTGAACACATGACCGCGCGCGCGCGGATCGCGCTCGGGACCTTCGTCGAGATCGCGCTGCCCGCGAACCAAGCGACAGAGACGCGCTTTGCCGCTGGCTTCGACGCGATCGCCCATGTCCACGCGAAAATGAGTGCGCACGACCCGGAGAGCGACCTTGCGCGTATCGCCAGACAAGCGCATCGACAAGCGGTGATCGTCGATCCGGATACGTTTGCCGTCCTCGAACTTGCGCTCGCCCTGTGGCGCGAGACCGGCGGCGGGTTCGACGTCACCGTCGCCCGAGGCGCGGCGCGCAGCCCCCCGAATGCGCTCCACCTGCAACGCGATTTCCGCGTCCGTGCCGACGTCCCGGTCTCGCTCGATCTCGGCGGCATCGCCAAAGGCTATGCGGTGGACAAGGCTGTCGCCGCAATGCGCGCCGCCGGCGTCACGACCTGTCGCGTCAACGCGGGCGGCGATCTGCGCGTCTTCGGCGCTGATAGATGGACACCGGTGCACGTGCGCGATCCGGCGGCGCCAAGTCGCGCCGTTCAGCTTTTCGATATGCGGGATTTTTCCGTCGCGACGTCCGGCGACTATTTCGAATCGGCGCCGACGCTCAACGATCCGCGCTCGCGTTGCGCACGTCCGTTTGGCGGGAGTGTCACGGTCGCCGCGCCGACTTGCGCAATCGCCGATGCGCTTACCAAAATCGTCGCCCTGGACCCCGCGCAAGCGCCGGCGATCCTGGCGCGGCACGCGGCGCACGCATTTCTGATCGACGGCCGCGGCGAGGCGCCGTGTCGTACGACCTGCCGTGAATCGACTGCGCATCTGCGTCTCCCGCAGCGAATCACCGCGTAGCCCGCCATGGGGCATCGCCTGCACAATCGGCTTTCGCGCTGGCACCGGCGCGCGATATACCTCGTCACCGGCGTGCTGATGCTGTCGGGACTCGCATGGCTTGCGGTGGTCTACCTGCTCGCGCTGCCGAGCGAGCCCACGCCCGCGCCGCAGGCGTACGCCGGGCCTCTGCTCGCAATCCATGGCATCGTCGCTTACGTCGCGCTCGTCGCCTATGGGCTTGTCGGCCACACACACATGAGGACGGGATGGCGGGTTCCCGCGCTTCGCGTGGCCGCATTCTGGCTGTGCGCGACGCTCGCGCTGCTCGTGGGAACAGGACTCGGTTTCTACTACGTCGCCGCGGAAGCGGCGCTGCCGCCGTTGCGTTGGACGCACGTCGCGGCCGGATTGTTTTTGCCATTTGTGCTCGCGCTGCACATCGTGCGCGGACGATGGATCGCCGGCCGCGTATGACGCATCGTCGTTGCGAAACGCAACTTTTCCGCTATAATCACGGACTTGCAGGCGCGTAGCTCAGCTGGTTAGAGCACCACCTTGACATGGTGGGGGTCGTTGGTTCGAGTCCAATCGCGCCTACCAGACATCCGGATCGACCGGCAGCAGCGAAAGGAAGGGCCAGGTTATGACACCGCGAACGCGTTTGACCCCGGGGTAACGACCAAGCTCGAGCTCGCGCGTCCGTTGTTGACGATAAAAGTGCGGTCTCGACCGCACTTTTTTGTTTTCCGGAGCCTGAAAATGCCTGCCATTACATTGCCCGACGGTTCGGTCCGCCGCTACGACCGGCCGGTTTCTTCCTACGATATCGCCGCGTCGATCGGCCCCGGCCTCGCCAAGGCCGCGCTCGCCGCCAGGGTCGATGGCAAGCTCGTCGATACTTCCGAAGTCATCGACCGCGACGCGGCGGTGGCGATCGTCACCGACAAGGATCCCGAGGGCCTCGAGGTCATTCGCCATTCGACCGCGCACCTGCTCGCCTACGCGGTGAAAGAATTGTTCCCCGACGCGCAGGTGACGATCGGGCCGGTGATCGAGGACGGCTTCTATTACGACTTCTCGTTCAAGCGCCCGTTCACGCCGGACGACCTCGCCGCCATCGAGGTGAAAATGGCCGAGCTCGCGAAAAAGGACGAGCCGGTGACGCGCAAGCTGATGCCGCGCGACGATGCGGTCGCATACTTCAAGTCGTTGGGCGAGCACTACAAGGCCGAGATCATCGCGTCGATTCCGTCGAACGAACCGATTTCGCTCTATACCGAAGGCAAGTTCACCGACCTTTGCCGCGGTCCGCATGTGCCGTCCACCGGCAAGCTCAAGGTGTTCAAGCTGATGAAGCTCGCCGGCGCGTACTGGCGCGGCGACTCGAAGAACGAAATGCTGCAGCGGATCTATGGCACCGCGTGGACGAAAAAGGAAGATCAGGACGCGTACCTGCACCGCCTCGAGGAAGCCGAGAAGCGCGACCATCGCAAGCTCGGCCGCCAGCTCGACCTCTTCCACCTGCAGGACGAGGCGCCGGGCATGGTGTTCTGGCACCCGAAGGGCTGGTCGCTGTGGCAGCAGGTCGAGCAGTACATGCGTCGCGTCTACCAGGACAATGGCTACCAGGAGGTGCGCGCGCCGCAGATCCTCGAGCGCTCGCTGTGGGAGCGCTCCGGCCACTGGGAAAACTTCAAGGACAACATGTTCGCGACGGAGTCCGAAAAACACGACTTCGCCGTCAAGCCGATGAACTGCCCCGGCCACGTGCTGATCTTCAACTCGAACATGCGCAGTTACCGCGACCTGCCGCTGCGTTACGGCGAGTTCGGCGCCTGCCACCGCAACGAACCGTCAGGCGCGCTGCACGGGATCATGCGCGTGCGCGGATTCACGCAGGATGACGGCCACATCTTCTGCAAGGCGGAGCAGATCCAGCAGGAGGTCATCGACTTCC
>JBDTLY010000264.1:0-5183 GCA_039934535.1 Casimicrobiaceae bacterium
GCCGGGCGCCTACAACTCGGCGTACTTCGAGCACGCGTTCCTCGCGCAGCAGATGGGGGTCGAGCTGGTCGAGGGCATCGACCTCTTCGTGCAGAACGACACCGTCTACATGCGCACGACGAAGGGTCCGCAGCGGGTCCATGTGATCTACCGCCGCGTCGACGACGATTTCCTCGATCCGCGGGCGTTTCGCCCGGATTCGATGCTGGGCGTTCCCGGACTCTTTGCCGCCTATCGCGCCGGCCGCGTGACGCTCGCCAACGCGATCGGCACGGGCGTGGCCGACGACAAGTCGATCTACACGTACGTGCCTGACATGATCAAGTTCTACCTGTCCGAGGAGCCGGTGCTCTCCAACGTGCCGACCTGGCGCTGCCACCGGCCGGCGGATCGCGACCACGTGCTCGCGCACCTTGCCGAAATCGTGGTGAAGGAAGTCCACGGCGCCGGCGGCTACGGGATGCTGGTCGGCCCCGCGTCGACCGCCGCCGAGCGGGAGCAGTTCCGGGCCCGGATCCTCGCCGATCCGGACAAGTACATCGCGCAGCCGACCCTCGCGCTGTCGACCTGCCCGACATTCGTCGAAAGCGGGCTCGCGCCGCGGCATATCGACTTCCGCCCCTACGTCCTGTCCGGCAAACAGGTCAACCTCGTCCCCGGCGGCCTCACCCGCGTTGCGCTGCGCGAAGGCTCGCTGGTCGTGAACTCGTCGCAGGGCGGTGGCACGAAGGACACCTGGGTCGTGGCAAGGTAGAGGACCCCGGATGCTCTGCCGAACCGCCAACGAGCTGTTCTGGATGTCGCGCCATATCGAGCGCGCCGAGAATGCCGCGCGCCTGCTCGACGTCACCTACAGGATGTCGCTGCTGCCCTACGAAGTGGTCGAGCCCGGGCTCGCCTGGGCCGAGCCGTGGGCAGTGCCGCTCGTGACGTCGGGCATGGCCACGAGCTACTACGAGCGGTTCGAGGCGCTCGCGGCCGAGAACGTGTTGCGGCTGATGATCCTCGACCCCGCGAATCCGTCGTCGATCTACAGCTGCCTGCGGGCGGCGCGCGAGTCGGCGCGCTCGGTGCGCGGCGCGATCACCTCGGAGATGTACGAGGACCTCAATTCGGCGTGGCTCGAGATGTGCGACATCGACTATGCGACGCTCGAAGCGCGCGGCGTGTCGGAGTTCCTCGACTGGGTCAAGATGCGCTCGCACCTCTTCCGCGGCGTGACCTTCGGCACCATGCTGCGCGACGAGGCTTACCATTTCCTCCGCCTCGGCACGCACCTCGAGCGGGCGGACAACACGGCCCGCATCCTCGACGTCAAGTACCACACGCTGCTGCCCAGCGCCGCCGACGTCGGCGGCGCCGTCGACTATTACCAGTGGGGCGCGCTGCTGCGCTCGGTGTCGGGCTTCGAGTCCTACCGCAAGATCTACAGCGACGTGATCACGCCGCGGCGGGTGGCCGAGCTGCTGATCCTGCGCGAGGACATGCCGCGTTCGCTGCACGCCAGCATGAACTTCATCTTCGAGTCGCTGGAGCGGCTGTGCGACAACTCGAGCCGCGAAGTCGAGCGCGCCGCGGGCGAGCTCCACGCGAAGCTGCACTACGGCCGCGCCGACGACATCATCGAGCAGGGCCTGCACGAGTACCTGATGGATTTTCTCGAGCGGATTTCGGCGCTGGGCGAAGGTATCAGCCGGCATTTCCTCGCTCCCGCTTACTGATTCTGTAAAATCCGCCTTTTCCCATCTTCACGCTCATGACTTATTGCGTCGCAATCTCGCTCGATGCCGGGATGATCTTTGCCTCCGACTCCCGGACCAACGCGGGTGTTGACCAGATATCCCGTTTTTGCAAGATGCGCACGTTCGTGACGCCGGGCGAGCGCATGATCGTCATGCTGTCGTCGGGAAACCTGTCGATCACGCAGAACGCGGTCAACATCCTCGAGCAGCGGGCGCGCAGCGGCGACGGGAAGGAACACCTGTGGAATGCCGCGTCGATGTTCGAAGTGGCGCGCCTCCTCGGCGACGCGCTGCGCGAGGTCAAGACGCGCGATGGTCCCTACCTGCAGCAGAACAACATCGACTCCAGCGCCAATTTCCTGGTCGGCGGCCAGATCAAGGGCGAGGTGCCGCGCCTGTTCGACGTCTACAGCGAAGGCAATTTCATCGAGGCCACGCCCGAGACCTGCTATTTCCAGATCGGCGAAAGCAAGTACGGCAAGCCCGTGCTCGACCGCGTGCTGGAGCGCGGCACATCGCTCGTCGACGCGACCAAATGCACGCTCGTCTCGTTCGACTCGACGATGCGCTCGAATATCTCCGTCGGCTTGCCGATCGACCTACTCGTTTACGAAGCGGATTCGCTGGCGGTGCGTCTGCAGCGCAGGATCGAGGAGACCGACCCGTACTTCCAGATGGTGCATGCGCAATGGGGCGAGGGGCTGCGGCGGGTGTTCACCGAGCTTCCCAATCCGGACTGGACCTGACGGCCGTCCATGGCAATCCGCGTCGCGTTGCAACACCGCACGACCTATCGCTTCGACCGGCCGATCAAGCTGTCGCCGCACGAAATCCGGCTGCGTCCGGCGCCGCACTGCCGTACGCCGGTGCTCGGCTATTCGCTGGCCGTCGCGCCGGCGAATCATTTCCTCAACTGGCAGCAGGATCCGTACGGGAACTGGGTCGCGCGCCTTGTCTTCCCCGAGACCGCGACCTCGCTCGACATCACGGTCGACGTCGTCGCCGACATGACCGTCGTCAATCCGTTCGATTTCTTCGTCGAGCCGTATGCGGATTTCTATCCCTTCGTGTACGCGCCGGCGCTCGCGAAGGAATTGATTCCCTTCCTCGAGGCCGCGCCGCCGGGCCCGCACCTTGCAGCGTGGCTCGACAAGTTCCGCGCGTCTTGGCGTCCTGGCGAACTGACCGTCGACATGCTGGTGCGGTTGAACCGCCAGCTGCAGCACGAGATCAAGTACCTCGTCCGGATGGAACCCGGCGTGCAGACGCCCGAGGAAACGTTCGACAGCGCGCAGGGCTCGTGCCGCGACACCGGCTGGCTGCTGGTCCAGATCCTGCGGCATCTCGGGCTCGCCGCACGCTTTGCATCGGGCTACCTGATCCAGCTCGTCGCCGACGTGAAATCGCTCGATGGGCCGTCAGGGACCGAAAAGGATTTCACGGACCTGCACGCGTGGGCCGAAGTCTATCTTCCGGGCGCCGGCTGGATCGGGCTCGATCCCACGTCCGGCCTCCTTGCGGGCGAGGGACATATTCCCCTTGCATGCACGGCGGATCCGGGCAATGCGGCGCCGGTCGTCGGCTTCACCGATCCGTGCCGGGTCGACTTCTCGTTCGCGATGAGCGTCACGCGCGTGCACGAGGATCCGCGGGTGACGAAACCTTATACCGACGAGCAATGGGCGGAGATCGACGCGCTCGGGCATCGCGTCGATGCGGATCTCGTCAAACACGACGTCCGCCTCACACAAGGCGGCGAGCCGACGTTCGTGTCGATCGACGACATGGAAGGCGCGGAATGGAACATCGCCGCGCTGGGGACAAAGAAACGCGAACTGGCGGAGAGCCTGCTGCGCCGTCTCGCCGGACGATTCGCGCCTGGCGGCTTCTTGCACATGGGACAAGGCAAGTGGTATCCCGGCGAGCCGCTGCCGCGCTGGGCGCTCGGCGTCTATTGGCGTGCCGACGGCGCCGCGCTGTGGCGGGATCCTGCGTTGCTGGCGGACACGCGCGCCAAGGGCAAGGCGGACATCGGCGCCGCGCAGCGTCTTGCCAACGAACTCGCGGGCGAACTCGGGCTCGATGCGACGCACGTCATCACCGCGTACGAGGACGTTCCAAAGCTGCTCGTCGCCGAAGCGGCGCTGCCGGCGAATGCGGACCCGCTGCAGGCCGATCTCTCCAAGCCGACGGAACGCGCGCGTCTCGCGCGGCTTCTGCAGCAGGGCCTCGACCGGCCCGCGGGTTTCGTCCTGCCGCTGAAGGCCGTTGCGCAGGAAGCGACCCACAAGACTGCGGCTGCGACCGAATGGACGAGCAGCCCATGGCCGCTGCGGCGCGAGCGGCTCTACGCCGTCGGCGGCGACTCGCCGCTCGGCTTGCGCCTGCCGCTGTCCTCGCTGCCCGAAGTGCTGCCGGCGGACGAAGACGTGGAGCCTCCGGTCGATCCGTTCGCGCCACGTGGCGACATGCCAATGCCCGGTGAGCGCACCGCCACCGCGGCCGGGCGCAAGGCGAAACGCGCCGCGGTTGCCCCGCGGGAAGTCGTCAAGACCGCGCTGTGCGTCGAAATGCGCGATGGGCACATCTACGTGTTCATGCCGCCGCTGAAGCGGCTCGAGGATTACGTCGCGTTGCTGGCCGCGATCGAAAGCGCCGCGGCACGGATCGGCCACGCCGTCGCCATCGAAGGCTACACGCCGCCGCGCGATCCGCGCGTCAAGGTTTTGAACGTCACGCCGGACCCCGGCGTCATAGAAGTGAACATCCATCCGGCGTCGAGCTGGGAGGGCGTCATCGCCACCACGGAGACTCTGTACGAGGAAGCGCGGCAATCCCGTCTCGGCACGGAAAAATTCATGCTTGACGGCCGGCACACCGGCACCGGGGGCGGCAATCACGTGACGCTCGGCGGCGCGACGCCCGCCGACAGCCCGCTTCTGCGCCGCCCGGATCTGCTGCAAAGCCTCATCACCTATTGGCAGAACCATCCGTCGCTGTCGTACCTGTTCTCGGGAATGTTCATCGGGCCGACGAGCCAGGCGCCACGCGTCGACGAGGCCCGCGACGACCGCCTCTACGAGCTCGAGATCGCGTTCCAGCAGCTGCGAAAGAAGCACAAGGCCGGTGACGACACCACGTCGCCGTGGCTTGTCGACCGACTGCTGCGTCATCTGCTTACGGATTTGACCGGCAACACGCACCGGTCCGAGTTCTCCATCGACAAGCTGTATTCGCCCGACACGGCGACGGGACGGCTCGGGCTGCTCGAGTTTCGCGCGTTCGAAATGCCGCCGCATGCGCGAATGAGCGCCGTGCAGGTCCTGCTATTGCGGGCGCTGGTCGCGCGGTTCTGGCAGCAGCCGTACGAAGGCGCGCTCGTCCGATGGGGCACCGCGCTGCACGACCGCTGGCTGCTGCCGCATTTCGTCGCCGCCGACA
>JBDTLY010000265.1:0-5163 GCA_039934535.1 Casimicrobiaceae bacterium
ACGGATCATCATCTACCCGACCCCCGTGCAGGGCGACGGCGCCGCGGCGTCGATCGCGCTCGCCATCCGCACGGCCAACGAACGCGCGGAAGTCGACGTCCTGGTTGTTGCGCGCGGCGGCGGCTCGATCGAGGACCTGTGGGCGTTCAACGAAGAGGCGGTCGCGAAGGCCGTCTTCGAATCGGCGCTACCGGTGGTTTCGGGCGTCGGCCATGAAACCGATTTCACGATCTGCGATTTCGTCGCCGATGCGCGTGCGCCGACGCCGACGGGCGCCGCGGCGCTCGTCACGCCGGACCGCGATGCCGTCCTGCGGAATGTCGCGGCGATGACCGGGCGCTGGCGGCAGGCGCAGCGGCGGGCGCTGGAGGGGACGATGCAGCGCGTGGATGGCCTGTCGCGCCGCCTCACCCATCCGGCCACGCGGCTCGAGCAGCAGGCGCGCGACGCCGCGCTGCTCGCCGCCCGCCTCGCGCGAGCGTTTCGCCATCGCCTCGACGCGGCGTCGACCGGCGCAAGTGCCGTCGCCCAGCGCCTTGCGCGCGCTGCGCGATCACGGCAGGAGCGATTCGACTTGCGCATGGCAGCGCTGGCACAGAACCTCGCGCACCTCAATCCACAAGGCGTGCTCGAGCGCGGCTATGCGATCGTGACGGCCGCCGGCGGCGCCATCGTCGAGGATGCGTCGAAGCTCGCCGTCGGCGACGACGTGGACATCGCGTTCGCGCGCGGCAATGCAAGCGCGACGATCAAGAAAAACTGATTACGCCTCGTCCGGATCCGGATTGTCGACCGGGTCGCCGCGCTTGAGGCGCGCCACGACATCTGGAGGCGCCGCCGCCGGTATCCGCGGCGTTGCGGTGACGACGTCGGCGTTCTGCGCACGATGACGCAGCGCATGGTCGATCAGCACGAGCGCGACCATCGCTTCGGCAATCGGGGTCGCGCGAATCCCGACGCAGGGATCATGGCGCCCGTGCGTGTTGACGATCACCGGGTTGCCCTCCTTGTCGATCGAGCGACGGTCGAGGCGGATCGACGACGTCGGCTTCACCGCGATCGTCACGATCACGTCCTGTCCCGTCGAAATGCCGCCGAGAATGCCGCCCGCGTTGTTCGACAGGAAGCCGTCGGGCGTCATCTCGTCCGAATGCTCGGTGCCTCGTTGCGTGACGCTCGCGAAGCCGGCACCGATTTCCACGCCCTTGACCGCATTGATGCCCATCATCGCGCAAGCGAGGTCGGCATCGAGGCGGCCGTAGACGGGTTCGCCCCAGCCGACGGGCACGCCGCTCGCGACCACCGTGATCTTCGCGCCGCAGGAATCGCCGGACTTGCGCAGCGCATCCATGTACGCCTCGAGCTCGGCGACCGCCGTCGCGTTGGCGACGAAAAACGGATTGGCGTCGACGTGCGCCCAATCCTCGAAGGCAATCGCGTGCGCTCCCAGCTGGACAAGATGCCCGCGGATCGTCACGCCGTAGCGCTCGGCAAGCCATTTCTTCGCGATCGCGCCCGCGGCGACGCGCACCGCCGTCTCGCGTGCCGACGCGCGACCGCCGCCCCGATAATCACGAATGCCGTATTTCTGCCAATAGGCATAGTCGGCGTGACCCGGCCGGAACGTCCCGGCGATCGCGGCATAGTCCTTGCTGCGCGGGTCCTCGTTTCTGATTAGAAGCGCGATGGGTGTTCCCGTCGTCCGGTCGTCGAACACACCGGAAAGGATCTCCACCGTGTCCGATTCGCGCCGCTGCGTGACGTGCCGCGAGGTGCCGGGCTTGCGGCGATCGAGCTCGCGCTGGATATCGGCCGCATCGAGCGCCATGCCGGGCGGGCAGCCGTCGACCACGCAGCCGATCGCCGGGCCGTGCGATTCGCCGAAGGAGGTGACGCGGAACAGCGTGCCGAGCGTGTTGCCGGACATGGGGAGACGCCGGAGTCAGATGACCAAACTTACTGTAGCACACGAGCCGTGATGCGTTCGTCGCCTCGCGTCCACGACGAAAAGAATCGCCCCCGCGGCTGCACTCGCACTAGAATCGCGGCACACCTTCAATCGTTACGCTGCGCATTCGACCGACAAAAGCGATGTCATCCGCACCCGAAGCTCCCGCCATTCCGGCCGCGCTGATCGGCCGCCTGCGCAAGGCGCGGTCGGTGGCGGCGCTGACAGGCGCAGGAATCTCCGCGGAGTCCGGCGTGCCGACGTTTCGCGACGCGCAGACTGGCATGTGGGCGAAATTCGATCCGCTCGAGCTTGCCACCCCCGGCGCGTTCCGGCGCAACGCGAAACTCGTCTGGGACTGGTATGCGTGGCGCCGCGAGCTCGTCGCGCAGGCGCAGCCCAACGCCGGCCACCGCGCGCTCGCCGCGATCGAAGCGGCGAGTCCCGGCTTCCTGGTGATCACGCAGAACGTCGATGGCCTGCATCAGGCGGCGGGCAGCATCAACGTGGTCGAGCTCCACGGCAACATCCGGCGCGTCAAGTGCTCGCGCGACGGCGCCATTGCCGCGACGTGGGACGACTCGAGCCCGCGCGAGGCGCCGCGCTGCGCCGAATGCGGCGCTTTCCTGCGGCCCGATGTCGTGTGGTTCGAGGAGACGCTGCCCGACGACGCCCTCGTGCGGGCCGAACACGCGGCGCGCGATTGCGACGTGCTTCTGGTCGTCGGCACCGCCGCGGAGGTGTATCCCGCCGCGATGCTTCCCGCCTATGCGCGGCACCACGGCGCCGCGATCGTCGAGATCAATCCGAATCCGACCCGGCTGTCCGATCGCGTCGACTACGCGCTGCGCGGGCCTTCGGGCGTTGCCTTGCCGGCGCTCGTCGCGGCGGTGTGGGGCGACATTCCGACGCCTCCATAGCGGTGTCAAGACTGCGGCGGCTCCGGCGGCTCCGGCTCCGCCGCAGGTGCTGACGTCCCGGCCGCCATCTCGCGCGACAATCGCCACGCCATCCAGCCCAGCACCAGCACGCCCAGCACGAGCGCGGCCCACAGCACCCAGCGCTTGACGTCGGGCGGCTTCTGCAACCGCTCCGGCCCGCCAAGCGATATCGCCGGCGCGCTCGCGCTTGCGGCCGTGGCGACGCTTGCAGGCAAATCCCTCGCGGCATCGTATCCGGGGACGAGCGTCGCAATCGGCAATGCGCCCGCGGTCGCCGCGAGATTGCCATAGGCGAGTGTGAAGGGAGCGGGACCGCGCGCGGCGAACACGATCTCCTGCGGCTGCCAGCCCGCGCGCAACGGCGGCGGCGACTGCCCTGTCGCGCCCGAGCGTGGGTCGACTTTGAGCAGCCAGTGCCGGCGCTCGTACCCCGCGACCGGAAATGGCGGGCTCGTGATGTCGCCGCCCGGCTGCTCGAGCCGATAGAAGACGGTCGACCCCACGAATTGCCAGGGTTCGGTCGCGCTCGAACGCGCCGATAGCGTCGCCGGGACGATCGAATTCGGTGTCGCAAGGTCGACGACGATGCGGTCGACGGGAAAGGCGCCGCCGAGATCGTATTCGAACTCGCCTTCGTGGTCAGCGACCCGCGTTCCGGTCGCGCGGCGCCACTGTCGCGGCGTCTCGACGATGCGCTCGCCGAATTCGCCGCTCACCGCGCCGAACTCGATGACCGGACGGTCGGCGGCCCAGGACAGCCGCAGGAATTTTGCCTTGACCGGCGCGAACTCGACGCGGTTGCGCGTCAAGCGCTGCCCGGCATATTCGATGCTGACGAGCGTCGCGTCCGTCGAAACGTTCCGCCAGATCGCGAGATCGTCGCTCGCGTCGATGGCAAGGCGCATCGTCGTCGCGCCGGTCGTTTCCGGCAACGCGAACGTCAGCGCCACGAGCGGCTCGTCGAGCACGGACGTGTCGAGCACGTAACCCCCCAGCACCTTGCCCGGCGCCGGGTCGCCATCGGCGGCATTCACGCTGACCGTTGTCCCGGCAGCGTTCCGGGTGACGGATAGCGCGAGGCCCGTGGCGTTCTGCCGGTAGCGATCCACATGGAGCGGAAACATCGGCAATGGAACCAGCGGCGGACGCTCGCGGGGCACCGCGCGGCGCGGCACGAAGGCGAAAGGAACGAGCTCGCCGTCGGCGTTGAAGACGCGCAGGTCGGAGAGGTCGCGGTGCACGACGCCTTCGTACACCGCGGCAGGCAGGGCGACGCGCTGGAACGCCGCCGGCGCGCCGGGCGTCAGCGCAACGCCGAACGCGTAGTCGGCGGGACGCTCGGCGTGCGCCGATGCGGCGATCAACACGGCGAGAAAGAGCGGGCGAATCATGGCGAGTCCTCCTTGTGCGGCGGTACCGGCGCGAGGTATCCGATCAACAACAGCAGCAGGCCGACGCCGATGAACGACACGATCCGCGTGACCGTCCCGACCTGCGCCAGCTCGACCAGGAACAGCTTGGCGACGACCACGGCGAGCAGCGCGGCACCTGCCATCCACGGCGTGCGCCATTGCCGGCGATTCGCGTACGCCATCGTCGCCAGCGCGAGCGACGACCAGAGCAGCGACAGCACCGCCTGCACCAGCGTCGAGTTCCAGAGCGCGTACGGCGTGTAGGGGATGTCGTACCAGAAATGGATCGACCGCAGCGCGATCGCGTTGATCCAGAGGAACACGAGCGCGCACAGCACGACGACGTCGGCATTGCGCGGCAATTCGTCGAACGTCTGCGGAAACATGCGCCGGGCGCGCACCGCCCATGTCGCCAGCGCGAGCAGGAGCGCGGCCTGCGTGAGATCCAGCGGATTGAGCAGCGGCAGGTACGGCAGCGGCGCCGGATTGCCGCTGCCGTGAACGTTGGCGGCAATCGACCAGACCACCAGCAGCGCAGCCACGGGAACCGACCCCAGCACGAAGTACCCGCGGCGATGCACGCCGATGGGCCAGCGCGTGCCGGAGACGAGCTCGCTCACGATGCCGAGTCCAAGCGCCGGGACGAGTCCCCAGGGCACGGCACTCCAGACGCCGTGGCTGTACTCGATCCGGCTGCCGGCCCATGACAGCTCATCCGCGATCAAAAGCAGCAGGAGCCAGAAGAGTCCCGCGTGCTGGAGCTCGTAGGTCGTGGCCGCGCGCTCGTTGTCGGCGCTGCGCCTCAGGTCGAACCAGCGCAACAATCCCACGACAGCCACGACGGCTAAGATCCAGGCCATCG
>JBDTLY010000266.1:0-5149 GCA_039934535.1 Casimicrobiaceae bacterium
TGTGGTCCGACAGCGTCGAGACGACCGACAGGTTGTGCTCGACCATCAGCACCGTCCGGTTGACGGCAACCTTGCGGATCAGCGTCGTGATGCGCTCGACATCCTCGTGTGTCATCCCGGCCGTCGGCTCGTCCAGCAGCATGAGCTCGGGATCGAGGGCGAGCGTGGTCGCGATCTCGAGCGCGCGCTTGCGCCCGTACGGCAGCAGGACGGCTTGCGTGCCCGCGAATTCCGTCAGCCCGACTGCCTCGATCAGCGCCAGCGCGCGGTCGTGGTGCGACGAAAGCGCCGCGTCACCGCGCCAGAAATCGAACGAATGCCCGCTCTTGCGCTGCAAGGCGATGCGCACGTTCTCGAGCACCGTGAGGTTGGGAAACACCGCGGAGATCTGGAAGGAGCGGACGAGGCCCATCCGCGAGATCGCCGAGGGCCGCGAGCCGGTGATTTCACGGCTGTTGAAAAAGATCTTGCCGCGCGTCGGCGTCAGGAAATGCGTGAGGAGGTTGAAGCACGTCGTCTTGCCGGCGCCGTTCGGTCCGATGAGCGCATGAATCGTCCCTCGGCGGATCGTAAGCGACACCTCCTTGACCGCGACGAAGCCCTTGAACTCCTTGGTGAGCCCCTTCGTTTCGAGAATCGTGTCGTCCGCCATTCTGCGCCGGCGCGTCCGGCGCCCGGCCCTCCTCGTCGCCGTGGGGGGCCATTATGCGAAAGCCCGGCGCCGATGGCAATGGCAATACCGTCTCTCAGTACTGGATGCGCGCGAAATAGGTCTTCTGCGAAGCCTCGCGCGCCTCGCCCAGCGTCCGGATGCCCTGCTCCGCGAGCAGCGGGATCATCCGCAGGAACACCTCGCCCGTCATGATCGCGTCGCCAAGGGCGGTGTGGCGGCCGATGGGGTTGACGCCCATCCGCTCGGCGATCGCCTCGAGCCCATGCGCTTCGAAATCCGGGTGAATCACGGCCGACAGCAGCAGCGTGTCGAGCACCGGTTGCGTGAACCGGATGCCCGTGGCCTCCTCCTTGAGGCGGAGAAACCGGAGGTCGAACGCCGCGTTGTGCGCGATCAGCACGGTGTCCGCGCAGAACTCGTGGAACGACGGCAGCACTTTATCGATCGTCGGCTGGTTCGCCAACATCGACGTCTCGATCCCCGTGATGCGGCTCGCCTCCGGCGACATCGCGCGCCGGGGATCGATGAGCTGCTCCATCACCTCGTTCTCCAGCAGCCGGCCGTTGACGATGCGCACGGCGCCAATGGACACGATTTCATCGCCCGCGGACGGCGCGAGGCCGGTCGTCTCCGTATCGAAGACGGTATAGCTCAGCGATGCGAGCGGACGGTCGTCCTGCTCCTGCGACTGGCCCGGCTGATGAAAGAGGTCGAAGTCGTAGAACTCGGGCCGACTGTCGGAAGCGTGGGGCGCGCTCCAGCCGCGCTCCTCCGGGTTCGCCACGGGGATGGCGATCCGGAAGAACTCGCGATGCGACGGCTTGTGGATCTGGTACCACATCTCGCCGTTGTGACGCTCGACGATCTGCTTCAGCGTCAGCGGAGACGCCTCGCCGCCCAGTTCCATCGCATCCGTCTGCCATGCCATCGTCGTCTCGGTTCCGAGCGGCGCGCCGGTCCAGACGAGGTCGAGGTGCACCAGCGCGCCGTCGGCTTCGAGGCCGAAGCGCAGCTCCCGGATGCCGAACTCGTCGGCGAGCCGGCTCGCGAGGTAAGTGATCGCCTGCAGCAGCGAATAACTGTCGACGTTGACCCATATCGTCTCGTCGATCGTCTCGAGCTTGGTCGGCAGCCTGAGCCTGGTCTCGATCCGCCGCCGCGCCGCCGCGACCAGGTCGGCGCCGCGCATGTCCTCCAGCGGCCACTCGGTCCGCAGCGCATCCGCGAACTCGCCGACGGTCGCATCGAGCCGGGCGGTCAGCTGCCGCGCCTCGTCGCCGATGACGCCGATGAACCGGTTCCGGTCATCGTCCGTCATGCCGGGAAACGCGGCGATCGTCTCGACCGCGGCGCGGACGCTGCCCAGCGACGCGCGCGTCCCCTGCGTCAGCGTCTGCAGCAGCAGGTCGCGGCGATTGCCGCTTTCGATCCGCCGCGTGATGTCGTCCAGCACGAGCACGAAACCGGTGACGCCGCCGTGAGCCGCCGCGTCAGCCGCGCCCGTCTCCGGTTCGGAGCGCACACCGAAGACCGGCGCCATCTGCACGCGCACGAGCTGCCCTGCCGGCGCCGTGGTGACGAAGTTCGCGACCGGCCCCGACGTCCCCTGGCGCAGCCGCTCGTGCACGCTCTCCAGCGCATGGATGATGAGGTTGCGGTCGAAGACGGCGAAGATCGAGCGGCCGAGGCCGACGAGACTCGGCCCAATGCCCGTCGCGGGAGCGCCTTCGTGCGACCTCTGCAGGAGCCGCATCGCGCGCGCGTTGTAGAGCAGGATGCGCCCCTCGACATTGCAAACGATCACGCTCTGCGCAAGCTCCGACATCAGCGCGGCCAGCCGGTTCCTCTCCTGCTCGAGGCGCGCGTTGGCGTCGCGCACGCGCCGCTCGACATCCGTTCGGAGCGCTTCATGCGCATCGGCGAAGGCGTTGAAGCTCGCGGCCAGCTGCCGGATTTCCACCGCGCCGCGCAGCGGTGCCCGGTGCGCGGGGTTTGCCGAAAGGATGATGCGGGCGTCCTCGGCGAGCCGCCGCGGCGCCGTGACGTAACGGCGGACCAGCGCACGCGCGACGAACAACAAGGGGCCGAGCAACAGCAGCGCGACGACCACCACGCTGGCGGCATGCTGCGAAAGCGCCGGCAGAATCTGCGCGCGCTCCTGCTCGCTCATGTCGGCCGCGATCAGCGCGACGGTCACGCCCATCGCGCCGAGGATCAACCCCCATGCCGCGAGCAGAGACAGTGCAATCCGGGTCCGGTCCGACACGCGCTACTCGCCGAGCATCTCGGCGACCTTCGCGATCAGGTCCCGGGTCGAGAACGGCTTCGTGACGTAGGCGTCGGCGCCGATCGCGATGCCTTTGGTCACCTCGACGTCGCGCCCCTTGGCCGAGAGCATGATGATCTTGATGCCCTGCCATTCCGGATTCTCGCGCACCTTCTGGCAGACGTCGTACCCGCTCACGCGCGGCATCATGACGTCGAGCAGGATCAGGTCCGGGCGAAACTCGCCGACCGCCACCAACGCTTCGGCGCCGTCGCTCACGACTCGGACTTCGTAGCCGCGCTGCTTCATCAGGAATTCGAGCGAGACGACGATGTTGGGCTCGTCGTCCGCGATCAGGATTCTCTTCGTCATTGCCTTCTCCACGCCTTATGCGTTGTCCGCGGATGCGTGACCGACGTCCGGCGGGTCTTCCGCGCCTGCCTGCGGGAGCTCGAAGACGAACGTTGCGCCCTCGCCCGGCGCGCTTTGCACCCGGAGCCGGCCGCCGAAATGCTCGATGATCTGCCGGCTGATCGGCAGGCCGAGGCCGGTTCCTTTCGGCTTTTCGGTCATCGTGTCGCCGGCCTGGCGGAATTTCTCGAAGATCATCTTCTGGTCCAGGGCACGCACGCCCGGACCGTTGTCCGCCACCGAAACGCGAACGAGACCGTCGCCAGCGGCCAGCACGACGACGACGCGCCCATTCTCGGGCGGGGCGAACTTGGCGGCGTTCGAGAGCAGGTTGATCAGCACTTGCAGCAGGCGGTCGCGATCGGCGCGGACCGGCGGCACGCCGTTCGCGAGCCGCGTTTCGAGGGCGACGCCGCGCGACCGGAACAGCTGCCCCGTCGCCGCGATCGATTCGTCGATGACCGGCGGAAGATCGACGCGCGACACGCGCCACTCGGCCCGGCCCGACTCGAGCTTCGCGAGATCGAGCACCTGGTTGATGAGGCGCGTGAGGCGCTCGCTTTCCTGGATGATGATGCCAAGGAATTTCTGCCGCTCCGCCGCGTCGAGATCGGGATTGTCGCGCAGGATCTCGGAGAACGCGCGGATCGACGTGAGCGGCGTGCGCAGCTCGTGAGTGACCGTCGAGACGAAGTCGTCCTTCAGCCGGTCGAGCTCCTTCAGCCGCTCGTTGGCCGCGCGCAGTTCCGTCGTCGCCGCCATGAGCGCCTGCGACTTCTGCGTGAGCTCGTGACTGTAGGCGATGACCTGCGAAGCTTCGTCCAGGATCGACCTCACCTCGTCCTGCGAGAGCGTGTCCTCCTTGACCGTCGAGGCCACCATGATCCGCGCCGAGGCGCCGCCGATGGCCCCCGCGAGCGCCGTCTCGGCGTACCGGACCAGCATCGCGTCGGCCGGCAGCTCCGTGGGCGACGCGAACCCGCGCCGGCGCGCGTAGTCGAGGAACGAGGCCGCCGCGCGCTCCGGGCCCAGGAACCGGGCAAGCAACGTCCGCAAGTCGGTCAGCGAGGCGGACCCTTTCCAGACGTGGACCTCCTGGCCTTCGTCCGCGTGCCGGAAGACGTCGACGAAGCGCGCCGCCTGCGCCTGCTCCGCGACCGTCTGGGTCGTCAGCAGCGACACCAGCACGTACGCGCCGACGTTGGCGATCATGCTCCACAGCATCGCGTGCGTGATGTCGTTGAGCCCCTCGAGGCCAAACAGCGCATACGGCTTCAGCAGCGCGATGCCGAACGGACCCTCCCGCAGAAAGGTCGCCGGCAGCCATCCCGATTGGGCGAAGGAAGGCAGCAGCAACGTGTACGACCACAGTACGAATCCGGCGCACAGGCCAGCAAGCGCTCCCGCGCGGGTCGCGCCCTTCCAGTAGATGCCACCGAGGGTCGCCGGCGCGAACTGCGCGACGGCCGCGAAGGAGATGAGCCCGATCGCCACCAATGCATAGGCCTCGCCCGCGAGGCGAAAATAGAGATAACCCAGCAGGATTACCGCGACGATCGCGCCGCGGCGGATTCCGAGCAGCAGTCCGGTCAGGTTCTGGCGCTCGGCGAGCCGCATCGAACGCATCCGCAGCAGGACGGGCATCACGAGGTCGTTGCACACCATCGTCGAAAGCGCGATGGTCTCGACGATCACCATGCCGGTGGCCGCCGACAGCCCGCCGATGAAGACCAGCAGTGCCAGGCCTTCCTGGTGGAACACCATCGGCAAGGTGAGCACGAAGGTGTCGGCATCGACAT
>JBDTLY010000267.1:0-5113 GCA_039934535.1 Casimicrobiaceae bacterium
AGGCGCTCCAGGAGCGCCCGGCGGTAGCGTGACGTGGAGGCCAGCACCAGGCGGTGCGCACCGGGGAATGAAGGGTTGGGCGTTGTTTTATCGGGCATTTTTGACAGTCCCGGCGATTCGGGCTATTATCTTACGTTTTAGCCAGCCGGTCCCGATTGCTTGCTTCATTGCAGGCGCAGCCGGCGGGCGCCGGCAACGGATGGAGGCGAACGATGACCGGGCGGCAGAAGGTCGTACTGCGCCGCGACGGTTCGTTCGACGCCCTCGAGACGGCGGCACGGGGCCTCGAGCTCGCGGGGAGTGCCAAGGCAGCCGACCTGCCGCGCGTCACTGATCAGCTGGCGGACGAGGAAGACGACGAGTCGTCGGAAATCACCTGGCGGATTACCGGAACAACGGATGCGCTGGGCCGGTCCGCGCTCGAAGTGAGCCTCGACGGCGCGGTGACGCTCGAATGCCAGCGGTGCCTGCGGCCGTTTGCGTGGCCCGTGGCGCAGCGGACGCTGCTCCTCCTCGCACGCGACGAGCGGGAGCAGGCGATCCTCGACGAGGACGACGAGCATGAAGTCGTCGTCGCCGCGGCGTCGCTCGATCCGCGGGTGCTGGTGGAAGATGAATTGTTGCTGACGCTGCCGTTCGCGCCGCATTGCGAACGCGGCGATTGCGTGACGGCGGGATTGCAGGACGACCGCGGTGCCGGGTCGAAAGCGGCGGAAACGTCGCCGTTCGGCGCGCTGGCGACCCTCAAGTCCGCGCCCGTAAGGAAACCGAAAGCTTGACCGCCCATTGGCGGCAACATTTGAATTCGATAGGAGAGAACCATGGCCGTCCAGCAAAACAAAAAGTCGCCGTCGAAGCGCGGCATGCACCGCGCGCACGATTTCCTGACTGCGCCGGCGCTTGCGGTGGAACCCGTCACGGGCGAGGCGCACCTGCGTCATCACATCAGCCCGTCGGGTTACTACCGCGGCAAGAAGGTCGTCAAAACCAAGGCCGACGAGTAAAACGCGCTGGCGCAGCGCTTCTCTGCGGTATCCATCCTCCGGTCGGCAGCAGGTAAACTGCCAGCTCCGCGGCGGGCGACAGCCTTCGTCGCGCGCCATCTTCCGACAATCACGGGCAATCTTCCGACATGCCGGTCACGGTAGCCGTCGACGCGATGGGGGGCGACCACGGCCCGTCGGTCACCTTGCCCGCCGCCCTGCACTTCCTGGAGGAGACGCCGGACGCGCAGGTAATCCTGGTCGGACTCGAGGGTCCGCTCAAGGCCGCGCTGGCAAAACAGAAATCGTCTGCCGCGTCGCGGCTCACGCTCCATCCGGCGACCGAAGTCGTCGAGATGCAGGAGCCGCCGGCCGACGCGCTGCGCAAGAAGAAAGACTCGTCGATGCGGGTCGCCATCAACCTCGTCAAGGACGGCACGGCGCAGGCATGCGTGTCGGCCGGCAACACCGGCGCGCTGATGGCGATTTCGCGCTTCGTGCTGAAGACGCTGCCGGGGATCGACCGGCCCGCGATCGCATCGCAATTGCCGACGCGCACCGGCACCACCACGGTGCTCGACCTCGGCGCCAACGTCAACTGCACGCCGGAGCAGCTCGTGCAGTTCGCGGTGATGGGCAGCGCGCTCTCATCGGCGGTCGAGGGCATCGAGCGGCCGACGGTGGGACTCCTCAACATCGGCGAGGAAGACATCAAGGGCAACGACGTCGTGAAGGCGACGGCCGAGCTCCTCAAGACGTCGGGCCTCAACTTCTACGGCAACGTCGAGGGCAACGACATATACAAGGGGACGACCGACGTCGTGGTCTGCGACGGCTTCGTCGGCAACGTCGCGCTGAAGGCCTCGGAGGGGATCGTCACCGTCCTCTACGAATTCCTCAAGGCCGAGTTCACGCGCAATCCGCTGCGCAAGCTCGCAGCCGTGATGGCCTATCCCGCGCTGATGGCGTTCAAGAAACGCGTCGATCCGCGCCGGCACAACGGCGCGACGCTGGTCGGCCTCATGGGCATCGTGGTGAAAAGCCACGGCAGCGCCGACGCGCTGGCGTTCAAGTTCGCGCTGCGCCGGGCCTACGCGGAAGCATCGCACAGCGTGCTCGAGCGGATCGCCCAGAAGATGGCGGCGATGCCCGCGCGCAATGGCGCCGCGAATTCGCCGCAGCCCGTCTTGGCCGACGCGAACGTCACGCCCGATGCATAGCCGCATCGTCGGGACCGGCAGCTACCTGCCGGCACACATCCTCACCAACGAGGACCTGGCGAAGCGCGTCGACACCAGCGACGAGTGGATTCGCACGCGCACCGGAATCCGCGAGCGGCGCATCGCCGCGCCCGCGGAGCAGACCAGCGATCTCGCCCTGCACGCGTCGCGCGCCGCGCTGGATGCCGCCGGCATTGCACACGCGGACGTCGATCTCATCGTGGTCGCCACGACGACGCCGGACCGGATCTTTCCGTCGACGGCGTGCCTCCTGCAGGCGAAGCTCGGTGCGGCCGGCGGCGCCGCGTTCGACGTGCAGGCCGTCTGCAGCGGCTTCGTCTACGCGCTGGCCATTGCCGATCGCATGATCGCGTCCGGCATGGCGCGCAATGCGCTCGTGGTCGGCGCCGAAATCTACTCGCGGATCATCGACTGGAACGACCGCGGCACCTGCGTGCTGTTCGGCGACGGCGCCGGGGCGGTGGTGCTCGTGCCGTCGCGCGTTCCGGGCATCGTGTCGGCCCACCTGCATGCCGACGGCAATTACGCGGACATCCTTTGCGTCCCCGGCACGGTCGCCGACGGCGCGGTGGTCGGTTCGCCCTACGTCAAGATGGATGGCGGCCACGTGTTCAAGTTTGCCGTGAAGGTGATGGCGGACGCGGCGCTCGAAGCGCTCGCCGCAGGCGGTGTCACCGCCGACGCCATCGACTGGCTCGTGCCGCACCAGGCCAACCTCCGGATCATCGATGCGACGGCGAAGAAGCTCGGCGTGCCGCTTTCAAAGGTGATCCGCACCGTCGACCGCCACGCGAACACGTCGGCCGCGTCCATTCCGCTCGCGCTCGACGAAGCCGCGCGCGACGGGCGCCTCGTCGCGGGACAGCGCGTGATGCTGCTAGGCGTCGGCGGCGGCTTCACGTGGGGCTCGGTTTTTCTCGATTGGTGAAGGCCATGTCGATCGCATTCGTCTTTCCGGGGCAGGGATCGCAGTCGGTGGGCATGATGGCCGGCTTCGACGAGCATCCGGTCGTGAAGGCGACGTTCGACGAGGCGTCGGCGGCCCTGGGAGAGGACTTGTGGGCGCTCGTCACCGACGGGCCCGAGGACGCGCTCAACCGGACGATCAACACCCAGCCCGCGATGCTGACGGCCGGGATCGCGGTCTGGCGCGCGTGGCAGGCGGCCGGCGGCGCCGCGCCGTCGATCATGGCCGGCCACAGCCTCGGCGAATACACGGCGCTCGTGGCGGCCGGCGCACTTTCGTTCACGGACGCCGTGCCGCTCGTTCGGTTCCGCGCGCAAGCGATGCAGGAGGCCGTCCCCGCGGGCGTGGGCGCGATGGCGGCGATCCTCGGGCTCGATGCGAACGGCGTGGCCGCCGCCGGCGCCGAAGCGGCGGAGGGGCAGGTCGTCGAACCCGTCAATTTCAATACGCCCGAGCAGATCGTGATCGCCGGGCACCGGGACGCGGTCGAGCGCGCGATAGCAATCGCCACTGCACGAGGCGCCAAGCGCGGCGTGCTGCTGCCGGTCTCGGCGCCGTTCCACAGTTCGCTGATGAAGCCGGCCGGAGAGCGGCTCGCCGCGCGGCTCGCGTCGGTCACCTTCGTGGCGCCCGCGATTCCCGTCGTGCAGAACGTCGACGTGCAGACGAAATCCGATCCCGATGCAATTCGCGCGGCGCTCGCGCTGCAGGCGTCGAGCCCGGTGAGGTGGGTCGAGACAATTCAGGCGTTTGCGGCGCGACGCGTGACGCAGGTGGTCGAGTGCGGTCCCGGCCGCGTGCTGACCGGCATGAGCAAGCGCATCGACCGCAATCTCAAAGGCTACGCGCTCGATGCCGGCGCGGACATCGCAACCACGCTTGCCGCGCTCGCCGGCTGACACGGAATTTCAGGGAGACGCAGGATGCCAAACACAACGCTCGGCGGGCAGGTCGCCCTCGTGACAGGTGCCACCCGCGGCATCGGGGAGGCGATCGCGCAGTCGCTCGCTGCGGCCGGCGCGACGGTGGTCGGCACCGCGACGACGGATGAGGGCGCGGCCAGGATCACGTCGTCCCTGGCGGGCAATGGCGGCACCGGCATTTGCCTCGACGTGACCGATGCTGCAGCCGTCGACGCTGCAATCGCCGACATCGAAACCCGCTTTGGCGCGATCACGATCCTCGTCAACAACGCCGGCATCACCCGCGACAACCTGTTGCTGCGGATGAAGGACGACGAGTGGGATTCGATCATGGCAACGAACCTCAAGCCCGCCTTCCGGCTCGCCAAGGCCGTGCTGCGCGGGATGATGAAAGCGCGCCATGGCCGCATCATCCAGATCGGCTCGGTCGTCGGGACGAGCGGCAATCCGGGCCAGGCCAACTATGCGGCGTCGAAAGCCGCGCTGCTGGGCTTCACCAAGTCGCTCGCGCAGGAAGTGGGCAGCCGTAACATCACCGTCAACTGCGTCGCCCCGGGGTTCATCGACACCGACATGACGAAGGCGCTCGCCGACGCGCAGCGGCAGGCGCTGCTCGGGCGCATCCCGTTGGGGCGCCTCGGCACGCCTGCCGATGTTGCGAGCGCGGTGGCCTTCCTCGCCTCGCCGCAGGCGGACTACATCACCGGCGCGACGCTGCACGTGAACGGCGGCATGTACATGGTTTGACAGCTGAAATCCGGCCTTCCCGGAACCGGGAAGAAGGCCGGGCGGTTCTGGTAAAATCACCCGGTTTAGTCTCATCAGGACAGCCCCTCGGGAGGAAACGCATGGAAAACATCGAACAACGCGTCAAGAAGATCGTCGCCGAGCAGCTCGGCGTGGCCGAAGGCGAGATCAAGAACGAGTCGTCGTTCGTCGACGACCTCGGCGCCGATTCGCTCGACACCGTCGAGCTCGTCATGGCGCTCGAGGAGGAAT
>JBDTLY010000268.1:0-5104 GCA_039934535.1 Casimicrobiaceae bacterium
CGATAGCAGCTTGCGGCACGTCGATGGTTCGCCTACGATCGAACCATGAAAGACGGCCCGCACATCGCCCGCGTCGCCGCGCTCATCGGCGAACCCGCGCGCGCGGACGTGCTGACCGCGCTGATGGCGGACCGGGCGCTCACCGCGACGGAACTCGCGGCCATCGCCGGGGTGACCAAGCAGACCATCAGCGCGCATCTCGCCAAGCTTACGGCCGCCGGGCTGATTACGATGGACCACCAGGGACGCCACCGCTATTTCCGCCTCGCCGACCGGGACGTCGCGCACCTGCTCGAATCTCTGATGGGCGTCGCTTTCCGAACGGGCGCCGTGCGGCTGCGATCGAGCCCGCGAGAGCCCGCGTTGCGCCGCGCGAGGGTCTGCTACGACCACCTCGCCGGCGAGCGCGGCGTCGAGGCGTACGAGGCCCTGCTGACGCAGCGCGTGTTTGCGATTGACGACTCGCGACTGCGCCTGACCAAGGCCGGCGCCGCCTGGTTCACGAAATTCGGCATCAATACGACGGCGGCCGCGGCAGAGCGGCGAGCGCTGTGCCGGCCCTGTCTCGATTGGGGCGAGCGGCGGCACCACCTCGGCGGTGCGCTGGGAACTGCAATGCTCAACCGTGGGCGCGGCGCGCCCGGGATTCGCGCGTCATCACGATCGTGCCCGCGGGCGAGCAGGCATTTCGGGCGTTGTTCGGGCAGGCGCGCCCCACACGTACGCCGCGCTGATCACCTGCCGCGCGTCACGCGGTTTCGAGCAAGTTGAGCTGCCACAGGTCCTTGTGGCTCATGTGCAACAGCGGGTGCACGGCGAGCAGGCCGGTCTTGCCGATGCTCTTCTCGAGATAGCGGAGTTCCACGAACTTGGCCTGCGTCTCGGCATCGACGGGCACGTCGAAGCCGTTTTCGCGCATCATCAGGATGCCCTTTGCGCGGAGCGCCAGCTCCGTGTAGAGGCGCAGGTAGCACAGGATGTCCGCGACGACGGGTCCGTGAAACCGCTGCTTCAGCGTTTGCAGGTACCGCCCCGTGGGCGAATCGGAAAAGCTGCCGGAGTTGATCGATTCCAGCATCCGGGCATCGGCGTCGAATCCCTGGCCGAGCCAGCCGGAGACGGCCCGCTCGCTGCGCTGGAACACGAAGAACACGAGCGGCGGGAACACGACCAGCACGGTGAGCGTCGAGAACCTCGGCGAGAGCACCATGTGGTTGAACGCCGAGTGCAGCACCACCGCGAGCGCGAAGCCCGGCGCGTAGGCGAGAAGCGGCGGCCACCGCTTCTGCTCCATCAGCGCGAGGCCCATCACGGCGAAGATCGCCGTCGCGCCGCCGTGCATGATCGCGGTGCCGAAGCCGCGCACGACCCACGTGCCGATCCCCGCGTCCGGAATGAGGTGCTGGTAGAAGAGGTTTTCGACGATCGCGAACCCCGTGCCCACGGCGAACCCGAAGATGGCCGCGTCGACCAGAAAACCGATCCGGTGGGCGCGAATCAGGATGACGATGATGAGCGCCTTGTACAGCTCTTCCACGACCGGCCCGATATAGCGCTTGAACGTCTCGACGTCGATCGCGGCGTAACCCAGCAACCACGCGTTGACTTCGTAGCAGGCGACCGCCACCGCGAGCCCGCTCGCGACGACGGCGACGACCGCGCGCATCGACACGAGCTTGTAGCTGTCGAGGTAGAGCAAGGCGGCGAGGAAGCACAACACGGGTGCCAGCCCGACGATCGCGTGCGTGAGGATGCCGACGGGGGTCACGAACCACTGCCTACATGATCTTGAGCGAGATCATCCACTCCGTGCCCACGCGGTGCGCGCCCTGGTAGCCGACCGCGCCGCCAAACGAAAGCGTCATGTCGTACCAGTGGAGGATGGTGAACCGCAGGTCGCCCTGCCCGCCGAAGCTCGCGTAGTTCTTGCGCAGCGACGAATTCGCCGGTTCGGTCCAGAGGCCCGCGGCGAACAGCGAAGGACGGAGCCACGTAAGGTACAGGCCGGGCGTGCCGGCCGTCTCGAACACGACCGGCGGCAGGTTCCACTCGACCAGTTCCTTCACGAAATTGAGCCCGCTCACTTCCTGCAGTCCGAAGCCGGGCAACGAGTAATACTCGCGATAGCGCTTGATCGGCCCGTCGTCGACGTAGTTGTTGCCGAAGCCGCCGAAGTAGAAATTGGCGACGGTCGTGTTGTGCGCGCCGTCGGCGGCGCCGCCGGCCGTGCGCAGCCACAGCGACGAGTGCGCGAGCGGCAGCGCGAAGCCGTAGTCCAGCGTGCCGCGGAACTGCGGGGTGATCTCGCCGTTCACGCGATTGCCCGTGTAGAACAGCGACCACGCAAGGCCCTTCTCGTCGTCGACGGCGCCGAGCGAGCGGCGCACGTCGGTGTAGCGAAGACCGGCCTCCCCGGTCACGAGGCGGGTGAATGGTGTGTCGATGTTCTGCGCGTTCGGCAGCGTGTCGATCTGGTCGTAGTAGGCGAAATCGAACACCGCTTCCAGCTTGCGCGGCTCGTCGTAGATGAGGAGCCAGTCGTATCCGAGCTTGGCGGCGTAGCCCTTGCGGCTGCGCTTGGTGGGGCCGAAGATGTCGTAGAAATCCGACCGGTTCCATGACGCGGCGGCCCGCCAGCCAAGATAGCTGCCGGCGATGGCGACGTGCCCGCGCTCCTCGGCGGGAAGCGCGCGGTCCGGCGTGTATGCCGCCGTGATTCCCCACTTCGCGAACCCGAGCGGATCCTCGAAATTAAGGCGGTAGCCGAAGCCGATGTAGTTCTTGTATCCCTGCAGCACCGGGAATGCGTTCACGAGGTGCGTGTCGCGTAACGGGACCCACGGGCCGCTGCCGGTGATGAGCTTTTTCTCGTCGACGGCATCGGGCGACTGGACCTGCCACGTCTTGACCACCGGGTATTTCTCGGCGACCTCCGTGCCGAGGAACGTGATCGCGCTCACGTCCTCGATCGGGCGCGGGTCGATCACCGCGGGAACGAAGCCGTTGCCGGTGTAGGAAAGCACGACCAGCCGGCCGTCGGCGAGCGGCACCGGGCGAAAGAAGCCGAGCTCGGCGTTGGAGACGGCTTTGACGTCGCCCGTCGCGACGTCGTAGCGAAAGATGTTGGACACGCCGGTGTAGTAGCTGCTGCCGTACAGGTAGCGGCCATCCGGTGAAAATACAAAGCTCTCCGGAAACGACTGACCGAAGCGGAATTCGGAGATCGGCGTCGCGTCGCCGGCGAGGAGTTTCTGCAAATCCAGCACGCGCAGGTACTGGTCGCCATTGACCTCGCCCATCGTCATCGAGAGCATCTTGCCGTCGGGCGAGATGTCGAGGTCGGAGGGCACGTACTCGTACGGGTACTCGCGCACGGGCTCCCACCGGTCGTACGGATACGAGATGCGGACGAGCGTCGCAAGCCCGTTGTCGTGGCGCACGCCCATCAGCGAGCGGTCGGCCGGGTTGAACACGATCTCGCCGATCCGCGCGTCCTCGAGCAGCATTCGCTCCGCGCCGGTCTTGACGTCGACCGCCATCAGGTCCCGCAATGCAAGGTTGTCGTTGGTGTAGAAGACGGTCCCGCTCTTCGGGTCGTACGCCACGGAAGCGACGCGGTAGAGCATCGCGCGCTTGATGTCGGCGAGGCGGCGGATGCTGCCGTCACGGGTGTTGAGCGCCCCCACGTTCTCCACCACGCCGGGATAGCGGAACGCGGCGTAAATGATCCCGCTCGCTTCGTCGTAGTACATGCGCGAAATCGAGCCGATCGCGTCGGCGGCGAGCGTGCGGTGCGGCGTGATCGGGTTCTTGCGAACTTCATCGAGGTTGCGCTTCTGGAACTCGTGCTCGAATGCGATCCAGTTCGACCAGGCCTCCTCCAGCGAAAGGCCGAACACCTTCCGGAACTGGTCCGCGAAGTTGCGCTCGCTGCCCTCGTCGCGCCGGATCCAGTCGACGACCTTCTCGGGCGAATAGACGTACGCGAGCCACGTGAAGAAGCGCGTGCCGTACAGATACGCGTTGGCGACGATCTGGAAATCGACGCGCGTCCCGCGTGACACGAGGCCCAGCGGATCGTAGAAATGCGCGTTGTCGCGGACCATCGCGCGAAACACCATCTCGTCGTAGCCGCCCTGCGCGCGGCCGAGGCCGCCGCCCATCCAGGTCTCCATGAAGACGGCGCCGCCCTCGATGTACCACCGCGGCGCCTGGAAGCGCGGGGCCGTGAGGTAGCCGTAGAGGAGCGTCTCGGGGTGCTGCGGCTGCGGCAGCACCTTGCCGTAGAAAAAGCGGCGCCACTTCCGGTCCAGGTCGTTGGCGATGTCGCCCTGTACCACGTGGATGAGCTCGTGGTTCATCAGCGAGTACAGCCGCTCGCTGGCGGGATACGTCTCGAACGCGTGGGACTGCGGCGCGATGTCGAAGACGAGCCGACTGTTCGGCGCCACGCCCGCGGCCGCATTGCCGTAGTCGGCGAGGTCCTTCAGCAGGATGGTCGTGGGCTGGGACGGCGCCCACCCGAACATCCGCCGCTGCCACTCGAGCGAATTGGTGAACGTACGCACCGCGTACGGCGCGAGGTAGTCGAGGGGATCGAAGTAGATGAGCTTGAGATCCTTCGTCTCGACGTAGGACATCCCGAGCGGATTGTCGTCAGCCGCAGCGGCGGCCGAGAAAAGGGTCAACAGCAGGCAGACGACACGCGCGCGCACGCAATCCCTCCCCCAGTCGCACAGGACCGCTGAAGCATACGGACACGGCGCGGAAAAGAAAACCGCCGGCGCTTTGGCCGGCGGCTTGCCTTCTGACTTTACTTGAGCGGGCTGTTACTTGTTCGCGTTGCCCGCGGCGTTGCTGGCGGCATTGCCGGCGGCGTTGCCCGCGGCCTTCGCGGCGGCGCTGCCGGCCGCGTTGCTCGCAGCGGCACCGGCCGCATTGCTGGCGGCGTTACCAGCTGCATTGCCCGCCGCGGCACCTGCTGCCGCACCCGACGCCTTGCCCGCTGCCGCACCGGCCGCTTGTCCGGCGGCGACACCCGCTGCCGCACCCGACGCCTTGCCCGCTGCCGCACCGGCCGCTTGTCCAGCCGCGACACCCGCGG
>JBDTLY010000269.1:0-5099 GCA_039934535.1 Casimicrobiaceae bacterium
GTCCGGTTGATCACGTTGACCGGCTGGCCGAGCTCCTTTTCCATCATCGTCGCGAAATAGCGGGCGGTGCCGTCGGTGCCGCCGCCCGCGCCCCACGGGACGATGAACGTGATCGGGCGATCCGGATACGCGGCAAGCGCCACCGATGCCGCGGCGAACGCGATGAGCGCGACGAGCGCGCGGGAGATGATCCTCATGGGCTTCCTCCTTGCTGGATTGGGTTGCGGCACCGCTGCGGCCCGCCTCGGACGGGCGGCGCGCTGCGGTTGCGAGGACGTTAGCAGCGCATCCCGTATTGGTCAAGAGGTCAGACCAGTTGTATGCGGCGTCAAGCCATGCTGCTGCGCACATAGGCCGCGATAACCGAAAGGAGCGCCTCGAGGTCGCGCTCGAGTTTCGCGTAGCCGTCGTTGGGTTGCAGCGTGGTTTCGTCCATGTAGAGCCGGCGGTTGACCTCGACCTGCAGGCTGTGCCGGTTTTCCGCCGGCCGACCGTGCTTCCGGACGAGCTCCACGCCCTTGTACGGGTCGTTGATCGCGACGTCGTAGCCAAGTTCCCGCAGGGCGGCGGCGACAGCCCGCGTGAAGCCGGGGGCGCAGGTCGTGCCGTCGCGGTCGCCCAGCACGAAGTCGGTACGCGTGTGCCCCGGGTCGTCGGCGTTCGAGTCGCCGACGGCGGGCATCGAATGGCAGTCGAGATGCCACACGGCGCCGAAGGCTCGATGACAGCGATCGAGGTCGTCCGCGAGTGCTTCGTGGTAAGGCCGCCAGTAACGGTCGATGCGCGCGCGCACTTCGGCGGAGGGGAGCTTGCGGGCGTACATCGGGACGCCGCTACGCGCATTGCGCCAGACGAGACCGATGCCCTGCGCGGTCTTGCGCGACGGCGCGAGCGCCTCGCCCCATGCATCCGCGAGAAGCTCGGGGTCGACGTCCGCGAGGCCGCGGTTCGGGTCTATGTAGCTCCGCGGAAACGTTGCCTCGATCAGCGTCGCGCCGTGCCGCGGCGCGCAGCGATAAAGCCGCGCGACATGCGTGTCTTCGGCGCGGCGCACCTCATGGCGCGGAGGCGCGTGGTCGAAGTCGTCGGGATAATCCTCGCCGCTGTGCGGTGAATCGAGAACGAGCGGCAGCGCCGCGCCGATGGGCAGGTGCCGGAGGAACGACGGCGCGTGCGTCCCTCTCATGCGACGTTGAGATGACACGCCGAGAACCGGCCCGGCGCGATCTCGCGCAGCTCGGGCACGATTTCGCGGCACTTCGGCATGGCGTGCGGACAGCGCGGATGAAAGTGGCATCCCGTCGGCGGATCCAGCGGCGACGGAATCTCGCCTTTGATCGGCACGAAGGTGCGCTTCTTCGGCACGACCTTGCCGACTTCGGCGAGCAGCGCCTGCGTGTACGGGTGATTGGGCGCGGCAAAGAGCGCGGCGGTGGTCCCCGCCTCCACCACGCGGCCGAGATACATGATCACGACGCGATCGCTGACATGCTCGACGACGCCGAGGTCGTGGCTGATGAAGAGGTACGTGAGGTTGAGCGCGGACTTGAGGTCCATGAACAGGTTCAAGACCTGTGCCTGGATCGACACGTCGAGCGCCGCCACCGACTCGTCGCAGACGAGGAATTCCGGCTTCACCGCGAGCGCCCGCGCGATGCCGATGCGCGCCCGCTGCCCGCCCGAGAACTGGTGCGGAAAGCGCCGCATCAGCGTCGGGTCGAGGCCGACGCGGTTCAACTGCAGGCCGACGTACTCGACCTTGGCTTTCGCGCCAACCACACCGTGCGCGACGGGCGCCTCGCCCACGATGTCGACGACGCGCATGCGCGGATTGAGCGACGCGTACGGATCCTGGAAGATCATCTGCATCTTGAGCTGCTGGCGCCGCGCGCCGTCGCCCGCGAGATGCGACAGCGGCGCGCCCCGCCAGTAGCGCTCGCCCTCCGACAGCGGGAGCAGCCCCACCGCGAGCCGGCCGAGCGTGGATTTGCCACAGCCGGATTCGCCGACGAGGCCGACGACTTCGCCGGGGAGGATCGCGAGATCGACACCGTCCACCGCGCGAACGACCTCTTCCTTGACGTTGGCCCCCAGCAGGTTGCCGATCTTCGCCGCGGTGTCGAGCGATTTGACGAAGCGCTTCGACACGCCGCGGAGCTCGACCAGCGCGGACCCCGCGACGCCTGGGGAAAGGGTCTTGCGCGCAATCGTACTCATGGCGGCACCCGCGGCGACGCCGCGTCGCGCATGCCGACGAGCGCCGCCTCGAAATCGCGCGCGAACCCCGACGCGTCGGTGAGCGGCGACGACGCCATCTGCTCTCGCAGGCCCACGCGCAGACCCAGAAGCCGATCGCGATCCGCCGCCAGGGCGCAGGCAACGGCGACATATTCTTCGGACGAGGACGCGACAAGCTCGTCGTGCCCGATCGCGCCGAGAATGCTGGCGCCGCTGCGGCCGAACGGGCGGTCGGCCGCGAGGCTCACCACGGGCACGCCCATCCACAACGCGTCGCAGGTTGTCGTGCCGCCGGCATACGGCCACGTGTCGAGCGCGATGTCGATGCGCGCGTAGCGGCCGAGATAGTCGGCGAGCGGGCTCCGCGCAACCAGGTCGACACGTGCGGGCGCAATGCCTGCGGCCGCGAATTTGCGGTGGAGCAGGTCGATGCGGCCCGCCTCCGGCGACGTCATCAGCAGCATCCGGCTGTCCGGAACGCTGCGCAGGATGTCCATCCACGCGTCAAGCACGGACGGCGACACCTTGCCCGTATTGTTGAGGCAGCCGAAGGTGACGACGCCGGATGCGGCGGACGGCAGCGGTGCCACGGCGGGCGCCTCGGCGTAAGGCGCGTAACACCACATCGTGCGCGGCAGCCGCCATGGCGCCTCGCGACCGGAACGCAATGCGTCGTCGCCGGGATCGAAGCGGGCGTCCGTGATGCGCCAGTCGATCGTCGGCACGCCGGTCGCGCCGAGATAGCCGAGCCAGGTCGCCTGCACCGGCGCCGGGCGCAGGAAGAATAGCGGAAGCCGATTGCCGGCGGTGTGCCCGTTGAGATCGACCAGCACGTCGATGCCGTCCTGCCGGATGCGCTCGGCCAGCGCCCGGTCCGGCATCCCGGCGACCGGCAGGAAATGCTCGGCGAGCGACTGGATTCGCGTCGTCACCTCGTCGCCGCGCGGCTGGTTGTAGTAGCAGAAGACTTCGACCGACGAGCGATCATGGGCCGCAAGCAGCGGCAGAAAAAACGTCGCGACCGCATGCTTCCTGAAATCCGCCGACACGTAACCGACGCGCAGCCGCCGCGCGGAATTCGATGGCGCACGTGGCGGCAACGGCGTGAGCAGGCGCGCGAAATGCTGGCCGAATTCGCTATGCTCGTCCGCCACCTTCGCCGCGTCGAGGCGATCCGACATGTTGAGCGTCAGGAGCAGGTTGCTCCAGACTTCCGGACGGTTCGGCACGGCGGCAAGCGAGGCACGAAACGCGTCGATCGCGCCGTCGGTGTCGCCGAGATCCTTGAGGATGTTGCCGAGGTTGCTGCGCGCCCGCTCGTGCCGCGGATCGAGTTCCAGCGCGCGCCGATATTCAGCGAGTGCGGCCGCCGGCTGCCGCAGCTCGCGATGCAGGTTGCCGAGATTGTTGTGAACGGAGGCCGACGACGGGTCGAGGGCGAGCGCATGACGGTAATGCGGCAGCGCGGCCTTCGCCTCGCCCGCATCGACGAGCGCATTGCCGAGATTCACGCGCGCGTCGAAGAAATCGGGGTCGAGTGACACGGCGCCCTTCAAATGCGCGATCGCGTCCGCCAGGCGTCCGCACTGCCGGCTCGCGATGCCCTGCACGTTCTTTGCCAGCGCCGAGCGGGGCGCGACGCCCGCCCAGCGCGCCGCGATGCCCAGGGCGACCTGCGGGCGCCCGGCTTCGAGCGCCAGCATCGCGTAATCCTGCAGGGCGCCTGCATGTACGGGATCTGCCGCGAGCGTGCGCTCGAGCACCGCCGCCGCCTGGGCAAGATCGGATGGGCCGCGTGTCATCGGGTCAACGTCTCACGGCCGCGCCGGCGCGGCGACCGCCAACGGATGAAAGCAACGCACGGTCTGCCCGCCCGACGAGTCGCCGATTGGAAGCATCTCCGGCATCGTCCGACAGGCATCCGTCGCGTAACCGCAGCGATCGCGAAACGCGCAGCCGGCGGGCACCGCGAGCGGCGACGGCGCCATTCCCGGAATCTGCGCGAGGCGCGCACCGCGCGCGCTCATCGACGGGACCGAGTCGAGCAGTCCCCGCGTGTACGGATGGCGCGGCTGCGACAGCACGTCGAACACGGTCCCCTGCTCGACGATCTTGCCCGCGTACATCACGCAGACGCGATCGGCGAGCCCCGCGATCACCGAGAGATCGTGGGTGATCCAGATCATCGCGGCGCCGGTCTCGCGGGTGAGCTTCTGCATCTCGAACAGGATCTGCCCCTGGATCGTCACGTCGAGCGCCGTCGTCGGCTCGTCGGCGATGATGAGAACCGGATCGTTGAGGAGTGCGATCGCTATCGCCACACGCTGGCGCATGCCGCCGGAGAACTGATGCGGATAGGCATCGAGCCGCTCGTCGGGCGACGGGATGCCCACCTTCGCGAGGGCCGCGCGCGCCTCCTCGCGCGCCGCCGCGCGGCCGACGCTGCGATGGGCGAGGATCGCCTCGATCATCTGCGCGTCGATCCGCAGCACCGGATTCAGCGTCATCATCGGGTCCTGGAAGATCATCGCCACGCGGTTGCCGCGCAACTGGCGCAGGCCTTCCTCGCTCATCATGCGGAGGTCGCGTCCCTCGAGGTGCAGGTCCCCGGCGACGATGCGCCCCGGCGGGTCGACGAGGCCCATGATCGAATAGCCGGTCATCGACTTGCCCGACCCGGACTCGCCGACGAGCCCCAGGACCTCGCCGCGCACCACGGTGAACGAAACGTCGTCGACCGCCTTGACCACGCCGGCCTTTGCGAAGAAGTGCGTCTTGAGACCCTCGACCTGCAGCAGCGGCGCACTCATCTTTGCAGCCGCGGATTCAACACGTCGCGCAGCTGGTCGGCGACGAGGTTG
>JBDTLY010000270.1:0-5090 GCA_039934535.1 Casimicrobiaceae bacterium
CGCATCCTTCTGCGCCAGCCAATCTACGAAAAGGACCGGCTCGACCCGGTCGATCCGGCCGCGACACTGAAGCTCGACGCCGCCGTGCTGCTCCAGTTCCCGGAAGGCTATCGTCACCTCGCCTATATCCAGACGAAGATCGGCTACACGGTGAAGCGCGACATGCCGACGCTGAAAGGCCCCGAGGTGGAGCGGCTTTACGCGACCGGCGCGGCGTGGCTCGCCGGCAAACCACTCGCCTGGTGATCGGCCTTGAATCCCTTCATACCGCCTGCCGCCGATCCCGGGCTCATCGACAAAGTCGTCCTCGCCAACCGCATCCTCTATCGGCAAGGCGTCGTCGACGGCTTCGGGCATGTGAGCGCGCGGCATGACCGATCGCCGGCGCACTTCCTCCTTTCGCGAAACATGGCGCCAGGACTTGTCCGGCGGGACGACATCGTCACCTTCGATCTCGAGGGCGCGGCGCTCGACGCGGGCGGGCGGCGCGTCTACCTGGAGCGCTTCATCCACGCTGAGATCTATCGCGCGCGCCCGGACGTGCAGGCGATCGTCCACAGCCATTCGCCCAGCGTGATTCCATTCGGCGCGACGCAACAGCCGTTGCGGCCGGTCTTCCACATGTGCGGATTTCTCGGCGACGGCACCGCGCACTTTGAAATTCGCGACGTGGCCGGCGACACGGATATGCTGGTCAGCGACGGCCGGCTCGGCGCCGCCCTGGCCGCCGCGCTCGGCGCGGCGACGACGGTGCTGATGCGCGGGCATGGCTCGACCGTCGTCGGCGCGTCCGTCGAGCAAGCGGTGTACCGGTCGATTTACGCCGAAGTCAACGCGCGGCTGCAGATCCAGGCACGGCAGCTCGGCGACGTCACCTATCTCAGCGCAGGGGAGGCCGCGAAGGCCGCGGCCATCAACGACACACAACTGCCGCGCGTGTGGGAGCTGTGGACGCGTGAGGTCGGCAACATCGACTAGAGGCGGCGCGCGTAATACTTCAACAGGTTGTTCATCGGACCATCCCTTCAGCGCATGTTGCCGGTGTGCCCGAGCGAATAGCGCCCCGGTTGCGGCCACACCGATAGCCCATGGGGCTCCCTGCCGACCGGAATCTTCTTCACGTCGCCCGTGCCGGTGTCGATCGCGTAGACGACGTTGTCGTAGCGTCCCGACAGCCAGAGCGTCTTTCCGTCGGCGCTCACGTTGCCCATGTCCGGGCTGCCGCCGCCGGGGATCGGCCACGTCACCTCGACCCTTTTCGTCGCGAAATCGATCACCGAGACGCCGCCCTTGCCGTGCGGCAGGCCGTGAATCTTGTTCGATCCGCGGTTCGCGACATACAGCTTCTTCCCGTCACGGCTTGGATAGAGGCCATGGGCGCCGATGCCGGTCGGGATGAAACCCGTCTGCCGGAAGGCGTCGCCGTCGACGACGTGCACGCCGTCGGACATCATGTCCGCGACGAAGAAGGTCTTGCCGTCCGGCGAGACGCGGATGTCCTGCGGCATGCCCTTCCACGTGGTGCAGATGACCTCGTCGCGGCCGTCGATGCCCTTGACGACCTGCGTTGGCAGGCCCGGCTTGATGAGCTGAATGTAGCCCAGCACCTTACGGTTGACGAGGTCGATCTTGGCGATGGTGCCGGTGAACTCGCAGGTGAAGATGACGAAGCGCCCGTCGATCGAGAAATCGGCGTGGTTGATGCCGCCGCACCGCGGCACGTCGAGCGAGGATTGCATCGCCATCGTCTTCGGGTCGCGGAAGTCGAGCCGCTTGACCGCCTCGGCGACGACGATGGCCGACTTGCCGTCCGGCGAGAAATACATGTTGTACGGGTCGTCGACGGGGATGGCCTTGCCGGCCTTGCCCGTGCGCGGGTCGATCGGGGTGAGGCTGCCGACCTTGGTATTCTCGGCATTGTTCGCCACCCAGAGCGTGCGCAGGTCCCACGACGGCACGACGTGCTGCGGGTTGAGGCCGACGCGAAACTTGTCGACGACGGTCAGCGTGTCCTGGTCGATGACGTAGACGTCGTTCGATTGCAGGTTGGGCACGTAGACGCGCCGCGGGTCGCCGGCGACCGCCGCGCTCATCTTGTCGGCCGCGATCTCGCTGTAGAGATTTTCCGGATTGACGACCGGCGGCATGCCGGGAATCGTCGCGACGGAAGGCGGGGGCGCGACAAGGGTGACCCCCGGCCCTTCGGCGGCGACCACGGCGGCAAGCGCGAGACTGACGAGGGAGAGTACAAGCGTGCGGTGCAGGTGCGGCGGTTTCACGGGCGTTCCAGGAGGGTCGAAACGAACAGGGAGAGGGGGGGCGCGGCGCGGATGATATCAGCGACTTGCAGTGGCTTTGCGGATGGCATCGGCGGTTCGAGTAACGATCATGTCGACACCGATCTTGCCAAGCTCGGCAGTGGCGCGGCGCGGATCTCCGTAGACACCTTCCGCGGCGGTGAGTTTCGTTCCCGGCTGCAGCAGTTCGCCGCGCACAAGCCTGGGATCGACGGCAAGCGCGAGCGACGTGTCGGCGAGGCCCGCGTGCGTGCCGATCTCGGCGTCGCTGTGCCCGCGATCCTTGAGCGCCGCCCGGAATGCACTTTGCGTCACTGCGTAGTACTCCACGATCGCATGGGCCCGGACGCCGGAAACTTTCCATTCGCCATTGAGCCGCGCGGCGGTAGCCTGCAGGTCTATCTGGTAGCCGCCGTGATCGCCCAGGAACACGATGTCGCGAAACCCGGCGAGTTTGAAGCTGCGCCCGGCCGACTCGAGCACGGCCTCGAACGCCGCGTCCGACACCGTAATTGTCCCCGGAAATCGCATGTGGCCCGTTGGCGGATTCGCGCCGCCTTCGGGCGCGTATGCGAGGACGGGCGCGACCACGGCATTGCCGAGTGCGGCGGCGATCTTGCCGGCGAGAACGCGCACACGGGCGTTGTGCTTGCCGAGCGCCATGTGCGGACCGTTCTGCTCGGTGCCGCCAATCGGCACCAGGACGGTGGTCGTGCCGGCCGTGATGCGGTCGCGCAGTTCAATCCACGTCAGGTCCTCGAGGAAGACCGTGGCGGGTGCCTGCGCCAGCGTCCCCTGCGGAACCACGAGCCATCCCGCGAGCAGCCACGCAGCGACTTTGTTCATGCCGCCATTTTAGGTCATTGCGCACGCGCTCAGTTCTTCGCCGGCACGGCGTCGCGTGTTTCCCCGGCCGGGGTGTCCGCGAAAAGCCGCAGCCGCGGCTGCATCGGCGCCTGGTGCGCGAGCAGCACGTCGTAGTAGCCGCGCACGCGGTCGACAAACGCCACCGGCATGCCGCCGCGCGCATAGCCCAGCTTGGCCTTCTCGTAATGCTCCGGAATTGCGAGCAGCGGCAACGCCCGCTTCACGTTGGTCCAGTGATCGGGATCGAACCCCTGGCGCTGCGCCAGCACGCGCGCGTCCTCCAGATGCCCGAGTCCGATGTTGTAGGCGGCGAGCGCCAGCCACGTGCGGTCCGGCTCCTGGATCCGCGCAGGCAGCTTGTCCTTCAAGTCGCGCAGGTAGCGTGCCCCGGCAAGGACGTTCTGCGCGGGATCGAGGAGGTTGGTGACGCCGAGGCGCCGTGCCGTGTCCTCGGTGATCTGCATGAATCCCCGCACGCCCGTTTCGCTGGTCGCGGCCGGATCCCATTTCGATTCCTGGTACGCGAGTGCCGCGAGCAGGCGCCAGTCGATGCCGGTCTTTTCCTGCGCATCGCGAAAGTGCTGCCGGTATTGGGGGAGGGCGGTGCGCACCCGCTCCTGCAGGCCGCTCGCGTCGAGGCGCTGGAACTGGCGGAGCTCGGGCACATAGCGCTCGATGAGGCGCGCGAGGGTGCCGTCGCGTTTCACCCGCTCGATGAACCGGTCGAGATCGGCGGCGAGCTCGGGAAATCGCTCCGGCACGGCCCACGAGAACGGGCGCTTGCCGCCCACCGAAAACGCCACGTCGAAATCGAGATAGATGTTGCGCGCGATGCCCGATGCGAGCGACCCCGCGATCGCGTAGCCGATGGCCCCGTCGGACACGCGCGCGATCAACTCGACCGGAGACGCCTGCGGCACGAATTGCCAGCGAATGTCGGGATGCGCGGAGCGCAGCGCGTCGATCTCGGCTTCGAGGCCGGCAATGTCGGAAAAGGCGACCAGTTCGCCGTCGAGGTCGGCCCAGTTCGCGGGCCGAAAGCCGTCGGTGTTGTAGACCAGCACGGGCTCGACGGTGAAATAGCCCCCGGTCCAACGCAGTGTCGGTGGCGCTCCCTCGGGAGGTCCGGGTGGTCCGGTCGGCGCCTGCGACGCCGTCGCCGGCGGCCGCAGCAGGCCGCCGGCGCCGACATGTCCGTCGCCGTTTCCAAGCGCGGTCTTCAATTGCGCGACATCGTCGATCGCGACAAAGCGCACCGGCAGTTTCTTCTCCGCGGCATACAGCCGCAGCAAGTCGGCATCGAGACCCTCGGAGCGACCGTCGCGTCCGGGGAAGTAGACCACCGGGTTGGGGCGGACCAGCACGACGAGTTCCTGCGCACGACCCGGATTTGCCAGGGGCAGTCGCGGCGGGTGGACGTTTGTCGGCACGCGCCATGCGAAGACCGCCACAGCGGCAGCTGCTGCGCACGCCGCAGCGAAGGCAATGCGGCGCGACGCTCGCATTTTCGGTCGAAGATCGATAGCGTTACCGGCATGGGCGACGACGATGCGGGAGATTATAGCGAGCGCGCCCAACTTGACCGCAGGGGACGCGGCGCCATCGTTGCTTGCCGTGACAGGCGCTTTTCGCCGATAATGATCCTTTGCGCACCGCCGCCACCGATCAACGGCGGGTCGCCCCGCATTGCGGCGTCGTGAATCTGGTCAGGTCCGGAAGGAAGCAGCCACAGCGATTACCCGTGAGTGCCGGGGGAACGGCTCGCCACCCCCTCTTTGTTCGTCAGATCGACCTGATACTTTGTTGCTCGCCTCGTCTCAGGCCGATCTGACGGCAAATCAACCGCTACGGATACCAACAGCGGATTGAGCCCATGACGTACCAGGTTCTCGCCCGCAAGTGGCGGCCGAAGACGTTCGCCGAGCT
>JBDTLY010000271.1:0-5066 GCA_039934535.1 Casimicrobiaceae bacterium
ACGGCGGGATGATCACGGCCAGCACCGCCGACACCGCGGTGATCGCGATCGAGAAGCTGAGATCGTAGCCTTCCTTGACCTGTGCCTCGATGAAGATCTTGCCCTGGCTCGCGGCGTCCGCCGTGGACGATCCCGAGATGCCGGCGAAGAACACCGACAGCAACACATTGATCTGTGCCAGCGCGCCCGGGAAGTTTCCGACCATAGTGCGCGACAAGGTCACCAGCCGGTCGGTGATGCCTCCGACGTTCATCAAGTTGGCGGTGAGCAGGAAGAACGGCACTGCGAGCAGGATGAACGAGTTGTAGGCCTTGAACGTCGTGTTGAAAACGACCATCGGCGACAGCCGCGGCTCGATGAAGAGCACCGGCAGGCACGCAAGCCCGAGCGCGAATGCAACCGGCACGCGCAGCACCATCAGCACGAAAAACGTGCCGAAGAGCCAGAGCGCCGCCACGGCGGGCGTCAGTGCGGCACCTGTCATTTACGCGCTCCAGCGCAACTCATACCGCGCTGCCGGTGCCGATCTCCCTCGGCGGCGGCGGGGTGCCCGGCCCGGGCCCGTCGATCACCACGCGCAGGTCGCGCAACAGGCGCTCGCGTCCGAACAGCAGCCACGTCGCACCCGTCAACGGCCAGGCGACGAAGATCCAGGGCATCGGCAGGTCGGCGAGCTCGGAGCTCTGGCTCCAGCCGAACTGCACGAACTTGATGCCGTACCAGACGAACACCAGCGCGAACACCAGAATGAATATCATCGAGACCATGTGGAGCACGGCGTTGGCGCGCGGCTTCAGTTCCGGCCAGACGTCGACGTCGAAATGACTGCCGTCACGCACGCCGATCATCGCGCCCAGCATCACCATCCAGATGAACAGGAAGCGCGCCATCTCCTCGGTCCAGATCCACGCGGGAATGAGCGCGGTGAACCGCGAGATCATCTGCAGCGTCACCGGCACGATCAGCAGGCCGACGGCGAGGCCCAGCAGCACGGTGAGAAGCCGATAGTAGGCGTCGGTGAACTTGCGCATTCGCTCTCCCGGTGACCGCAAAAAGGCCCGGCGGGAGGAATGCTCCTGCCGGGCCTTTCATTTCTCGAGTTACATCGAGTTGATCTTGTTGTAGATCGCTTCGGCCCCGATCTCCTTGGCGTACTCGGCCATCACCGGGTCCGCGAGCTTTTTCATCGCCGCGCGGTCGGCGAAGGGGATCATCTTGAGCTTGCCGGCGGCCTGCATCGCCTCGAGCTTCTTCTGGTCCTCGCCCGATTCGATCTGGCGCCCGTAGATCCCCGCCTCCTTGCCCGCCTTGATGATCGCGGCCTGCAGGTCCGGCGGCAGCTTCTTGAACGTCTTGCCGGAAAAGCAGATCGGCCGGATTGTGATCGCGTGCTGCGTCATGTTGAGATTGGGGCCGACTTCGTAGAATTTCATCGCCTCCACACCCGCGGCCTCGTTCTCGCCGGCGCTGATCACGCCGTTCTGGATCGCGTTGTAGATTTCGTCGTACGCGATCACCGTCGGCGACATGCCGACTGCGGCGAACGTCTTGCTCCAGATCGGCGCGCCCTGCACGCGGACCTTGAGGCCCTTCATTTCCGCGAGGTTGCGCACGGGCTTGTTGGCGAAGATGTTGCGCGTGCCGCCGCCGGCGAAGCCGATCAGCATCACGTCGCCCTTGGCCGACACTTCGTCGGCGATCGGCTTCAGCGTGTCGGCGTCGAGCACCTTGTTCCAGTGGTCGAGGTCGCGGAACAGGAACGGCGCGTCGATGAACGGCGCGGCCTTCGAGAACGTGGACATGTGCGCCGGCGACACGATGCCATAGTCGACCGAAATGCCCTGGTTCATGTACGCGAAGTAGTCCTTCTCGAGGCCGAGCTCGCTGTTCTTGTGCAGGACGAAATTGATCGGCTTGCCGTAGTACTTGAGGGTCAGTTCCTGGAATTTCTCCAGCGACCGGTTGAATGCGTGGCCGTCGTTGAACTGCACGGCGCCGTGGAGCGTGATCGGCTGCTGCGCGCCGGCGGAAAACGCCGCCGCCAGCGCGAGCGCGGCAAGACAGCGCAGGATCGCGCGAAGGGAATGTTGCATGGGGGTCTCCTCCAAGTGACGACCTGGGACGGCACGGTTGTCGCGAACGGTCGCGGCACCGGGGCTCTGGTCAGGTGGTAAGGCCAATTGAACAGGGTTGGCCTCCCGGTGTCAACGAGAAAATTGGCCCAGACCCTACTTCCCGAGCGCCCGCACGGCAGCCCTGACCTCGACCGTCTGCCTTGCCCCGGCCTTGTCCGCAAACGTCAGTGTTATCGGAACGACGTCCCCTTCCTTCAGCGGCCGCGCGAGGTCCATCAACATGACGTGATACCCGCCGGGTTTCAGCTCGACCGGTTTTCCCGCGGGCAGCGGCAGGCGATCGACGGCGTTCATCTTCATCATGCCGCCTTCGTGCTTCATTTCGTGGACCTCGACGACCTTCGCCGCGGGCGACGCGGCGCCGACGAGCGTCACGTCGACAGGCGACGTCAACCGCATGAACGCGCCGGTGGCCATCTGCCCGGCAACAGTGCCGCGAACCCACGCGTCGCTGACGGCGACCTGCGCGGCGGCGGGAACGGCGAGCGTCGCGGCAAAAGCGGCCGCGACGACCAATGGGACGCGGTGAAACGACATCGAGCTCTCCTTGTTGTTCAGAATCGATACGTGATGCCGCCGATCGCCGCCCCGTTGACGCCGAGCCGCGTGCCGTTCACGTGGCGGTACAGCGGAAGCTGCGCGAACGCGCAGAGCTGCACGGACGATGACACCGTGTAGCTTACCGCGGGACTGAAAATGAGCGAGCGGCCGCAGCGAGCGCATACGTCGCGGCGATGAGCTCGGCGAGTCCCCGGTCGAGCAGAAGCCGGCGTGGCCGTCGAAGCCCGCTGTCTCTTCCTGGCCATGCGCGCCGGCGGGCGGGAACGCCGAAAGCAGGATCGCGAACAGCGCGATCCGGGCGGCGGGGCGAACCATGAGGCGACGTCCAGGCATGGGATCGGATTCTTCAAGCGGCCGACATTTTCTTGATCGAGGTCAAGAATCCTCGAACTTGCGCTCGGGCGCCGTTGCGCCCACAAGCGCTTGCGGCTAGCCTCGCTGAAACGCACAACATCTTGTGGTCGGTGCCGCGCCGGGGAGGTTCCGGCAACCGGGCGCCGCGGGAGGAAATCCATGGCCGGAGAATCGGTCGCGCACGCGAAGTATTCCCCGTCCGCGCCCGCGTCCTCGCCGGCCCTTCCGGCGCTGGTCATCAAGCGGGACGGCGCGCGCGTCCCGTTCGAGCTCGCGAAAATCGCGTCGGCGATTGCACGCGCGGGGGTTGCGACCGGCGAGTTCGATGCAAATGCCGCGCAAGCGCTGGCGGACGCCGTCGGCCGCGTGCTGGCGCACCGGAACACCGGCGGCGTGCCCGACATCGAGACGATCCAGGACTGCGTCGAGCACACGCTCGCCGCCGCCGGCTGGTTCCACACGGCGCGCGCGTACATCGTCTACCGCGACCGCCACGCGCGGCTGCGCGCCGACCGCAAGACGCTCGTCGACGTCGCGCAGTCGGTCGACGAGTACCTCGACCAGAAGGACTGGCGCGTCAACGCCAATGCGAACCAGGGGTACTCGCTCGGCGGGTTGATCCTCAACGTGTCCGGCAAGGTCGTCGCGAACTACTGGCTGTCGCACGTCTACGCGCCCGAGATCGGCCGCGCACACCGCGACGGCGACATCCACATCCACGATCTCGACATGCTGGCCGGGTACTGCGCAGGCTGGTCGCTGCGGCAGCTGCTGCACGAGGGACTCAATGGCGTTCCGGGCAAGGTCGAGGCGGGACCGCCGAAGCACATGTCGAGCGCGGTCGGGCAGATCGTCAATTTCCTCGGCACGCTGCAGAACGAATGGGCCGGCGCGCAGGCCTTCTCGTCGTTCGACACGTACATGGCGCCGTTTATCCGCCGCGATGCGATGAGCTACGACGCGGTGAAGCAGTGCATCCAGGAGCTCATTTACAACCTGAACGTGCCGTCGCGCTGGGGCACGCAGACGCCGTTCACGAACCTCACGTTCGACTGGACGTGCCCCGACGACCTGAAGGACCAGTACCCGGTCATCGGCGGCGTGGTGCAGGACTTCGCCTACGGCGAGCTGCAGGTCGAGATGGACCTCATCAACCGCGCGTACATGGAGGTCATGACCGAGGGCGACGCGAAGGGCCGCGTCTTCACCTTCCCGATCCCGACCTACAACATCACCGAGGACTTCCCCTGGGAGAGCGAGAACGCCGACCGCCTGTTCGCGATGACGGCGAAGTACGGCCTTCCGTACTTCCAGAACTTCGTGAACTCGGAGCTCACGCCGAACATGGTGCGCTCCATGTGCTGCCGGCTGCAGCTCGACCTGACCGAGCTGCTCAAGCGCGGCAACGGTCTGTTCGGCAGCGCTGAGCAGACCGGCTCGCTCGGTGTCGTTACGATCAACTGCGCGCGCCTGGGTCACGTGCACCGCGGTGACGAGGACGCGCTGCTCGCGGCGCTCGACGTACTGCTGGAGTACGGGCGCACGAGCCTCGAGTTGAAGCGCAAGGTCATCCAGCGTTGCATGGACGACGGGCTGTTCCCGTACACGCGGCGCTACCTCGGCACGCTGCGCAACCACTTCTCGACGCTGGGCGTGAACGGGATCAACGAGATGATCCGCAACTTCACCGGCGACACCGATGACATCACCACCGACTGGGGCCACGACTTCGCGCTGCGCTTCCTGGACCACGTGCGCGAGCGCATCGTGACGTTCCAGGAGGAGACGGGCCACATGTACAACCTCGAGGCCACTCCGGCCGAGGGCACGACCTACCGGTTCGCCCGCGAGGACGTCAAGCGCTATCCGGAGATCCTGCAGGCCGGCACCGTCGAGACCCCGTACTACACGAACTCGAGCCAGCTGCCGGTCGGCTTCACCGACGACCCGTTCGATGTACTCGCGCGCCAGGAGGACCTGCAGCGCAAGTACACCGGCGGAACGGTGCTCCACCTC
>JBDTLY010000272.1:0-5041 GCA_039934535.1 Casimicrobiaceae bacterium
TGCGCAGGTCGATGATCGGCTGCATGTTGACTTCGTTGAACGTCGTCAGGATCGCGGCCGTGGACTGCGACTGCACGAGGCGCTCGGCGACGCGCTGGCGCAGCCGCGACATCGGCACGCGCTGTTCCGGGCGGTTGCCGAGTGCGGCAGGCAGCGGAATGGCGGGCGCCTTCGCGACCGGGGCCGGCGCAGCAGGGGTTGGCGCAGATGCGGCCCTGACGTCGGTGGCGAGGACGTCGCCCTTCGTGATGCGGCCGCCGCGGCCCGTCCCGGCCACGTCCGCGGCCGACAATCCCTGCTCGGCCATCATCTTGCGCGCCGCCGGCATCGCAGTGACGGACACCGCCGGCGCCGCAGCAGGTCCGCTCGTCGCCGGTTTGGCGGGCTCGGCGGCGGCAACCGCGGTGCCCTTGGCATCGGTGTCGATGATCGCGATCACTTCCTGCCCGGCCACCGTGGATCCATCGCCCTTGAGGATCTCGACCAGCGCGCCGGAGACTGGCGCCGGGAGCTCGAGCACGACCTTGTCGGTCTCGACGTCGATCAGGTTCTCGTCCCGGCTGACCGCGGCGCCGGGTTGCTTGTGCCACGTGACGAGCGTGGCTTCGGCCACCGATTCCGGCAATTGCGGCACTTTGACTTCCACTCGCATGAGATCGCTTTCCGTCAGGTTCGGATCAGCATTTCGCCGTCGGACAGTTGCGGCGCGAATGCTTCCTCGATGAGCTTCTTCTGGCGCTCGATGTGCATCGACATGTAGCCGACCGCGGTGGTCGCGGCCACCGGGCGGCCGGCATAGGCGACCACCATGTTCGGCAGCGCATCGCCGCGAAAATACGCACGCAACCGGTACCAGGCACCCTGGTTCTGCGGTTCCTCCTGGCACCACACGAGTTCGGTCGCGTTGGGGAATTCCGCGAGCTCCTCGCGCAGCTCCGCATGCGGGAACGGGTACTGCTGCTCGAGCCGCAGGATGGCGACGTCGGCGATTCCGTTCTCGCGCCGCCAGTCCGCGAGCTCGTAGTAGACCTTGCCCGAGCACAGGATCACGCGGCGCACGTCCTTCGCGGCGATCTTCTCGATTTCGCCGAGCACGTTATGGAAGTGCCCGTCTGCAAGGTCCTCGAGCGAGGAGACCGCCTGCTTGTGCCGCAGCAGGCTCTTCGGGCTCATCACGATCAGCGGCCGCCGGAACGAGCGCAGCATCTGCCGGCGGAACAGGTGATAGACCTGCGCCGGCGTCGACGGCACGCAGACCTGCATGTTGTGCTCGGCGCACAGCTGCAGATAACGCTCGGGGCGCGCCGACGAATGTTCCGGGCCCTGCCCTTCGTATCCGTGCGGCAGCAGCATCACGAGGCCGCAGATACGGCCCCACTTCACCTCGCCCGACGCGATGAACTGATCGATGACGACCTGCGCGCCGTTGGCGAAATCGCCGAACTGCGCTTCCCAGACCACGAGGCGCAGCGGATCGGATGTCGAGTAGCCGTACTCGAACCCGAGCACGCCGTATTCGGTCAGCACGGAGTCGATCACCTCGAACTCGGGCTGGTCCGGCTTGACGTGCTCGAGCGGTGTCCAGCTTCCGGCGTCCCATTTTTCGCGATTCTGGTCGTGCAGCACCGCGTGGCGATGCGAGAACGTGCCGCGCCCGGTGTCTTCGCCCGACAGCCGCACGCCGATGCCCTGGTTCAGCAGCGTTCCGTACGCAAGGGTCTCGGCCATTCCCCAGTCGAGCGGCTGCCTGCCTTCGCCCATCGCCCGGCGGTCGGCCAGCACGCGTTCGACACGCGGATGGACCTTGAAGCCTTCGGATACCGTGGTCACCGCTTTCGCCACGGCCTTGAGCGTGGCCATCGGGACGCGCGTGTCGCAGGGTTCCGTCCACGTGCGGCCCTTGTACGCCGACCAGTCGACGGAGAACGGCGGCTTGTAGTTCGACAGGATGGTGGTGTTCGTGTGCATGCCCTTGTCCATCGCGGCGCGGTAGGCCGCGATCATCGCGTCGGCGTCCTCCTCCTTCAGGACGCCTTCGCGCACGAGCGAATCGGCGTAGAGCTTGCGCGTTCCCGGATGCTGGGCGATGCGCTTGTACATGAGCGGCTGGGTGATCATCGGCTCGTCGGCCTCGTTGTGGCCGAGGCGGCGGAAGCAGACGAGGTCGATGAACACGTCGCGGTGGAATTGCTGCCGGTATTCCATTGCCATTTCGATCGCGAGCAGGCACACCTCGGGATCGTCGGCGTTGACGTGGAAGATCGGCGCCTCGGCCATCTTCGCGATGTCGGTGCAATACAGCGTGCCGCGGGTGTCGCGCGGGTCCGACGTCGTGAATCCGATCTGGTTGTTGACGACGATGTGGATGGTGCCGCCCGTGTAGTAGCCGCGGGTCTGCGCCATGTTCAGGATTTCCTGGATAACGCCCTGGCCGGCCAGCGCCGCGTCGCCATGGATCAGCACCGGCAGCACCTGGTCGCCGCTTTCGTCGCCGCGACGATGCTGGCGCGCGCGCACCGAGCCTTCGACGACGGGATCGACCGCCTCCAGATGCGACGGATTGAACGCGAGCGTCAGATGCATCGGGCCACCGGGCGTGACGACGTCCGACGAGAACCCCTGGTGGTACTTCACGTCGCCCGCCGAGAGCTCCTGCGCGTGCTTGCCCTCGAACTCCGAGAAGAGGTCGGCCGGCATCTTGCCGAACGTGTTGACGAGCACACCGAGCCGGCCGCGATGCGCCATGCCGATCACCGTTTCCTGCACGCCCCCCGCACCGGCAAGCTGGATCAGGTGGTCGAGCATCGGGATCAGCGTGTCGCCGCCCTCGCCCGAAAAGCGCTTCTGGCCGACGTATTTGGTGTGCAGGTACCGCTCGAGCGTCTCGGCGGCGGTCAGGCGCTCCAGGATCTTTTTCTTCTGCTCCGTCGTGTAGGCGGGCCGCGAGCGGATCGGCTCCAGGCGCTGCTGGACGAAGCGCTTGACCGGCGTATCCGAGATGTACATGTATTCGGCGCCGAACGTCCGGCAATACGTCTCCTTCAGCGCCTTGATGAGCTCGCGAAGGCGCATCCGTTCGGTACCCGCCTTGAACGAGCCGATGTCGAACTCGGTGTCGAAGTCGGCCTCGGTGAATCCGTAGGTGGCGACGTCGAGGTCGGGGATGTAGCGCCTTTCCTGGCGGTCGAGCGGATCGAGATCGGCGTTGAACATCCCCAGCGTGCGGAACTTGCCAATGAGCTGGAGCACGAGCACCTGCTTGTGCATCGTCGCGGCGTCGACCATCGCGCCCGCGACCTTGCGGCTCTTGCCGAGACGGATGAACGACTCGATCACCGGCGCGTGCGCGACGTCGGCAGCACCGCCGCGCAGCGAGTCGAAGTAGGTCCGCCAGTCCGACGGGACGGACGCCGGATTCGCGAGGTAGTGCTCGTACTGCTCCTCGATGAATGGCACGTTGCCGCCGAACAGCGTGCTCGTCGATTCGAAATCCTGCATGTCGCTCATCGTCGGGTCCTCATCTCCATCGTCGCCGCCAAACCCTTCTCAGCGCTCGGCGATCGTCGGGACCGCGCGCCGCTTCGAGCCCGCGAACAGCTGCCGCGGGCGGCCGATCTTGTATTCCGGATCGGCGATCATTTCGTTGAGCTGCGCGATCCAGCCCACTGTGCGCGCGAGCGCGAAGATCGCGGTGAACAGGGGCACCGGAATGCCGACCGCCTTCTGCACGATCCCGGAGTAGTAGTCGACGTTCGGGTAGAGCTTGCGCGACACGAAGTAATCGTCCTCGAGCGCGATCTTCTCCAGCGCCATCGCGAGCTTGAACAGCGGGTCGTCGTGCAGGCCGAGCGCCTCGAGCACCTCGTAGCAGGTCTCGCGCATCAGCTTCGCGCGCGGATCGTAGTTCTTGTAGACGCGATGCCCGAAGCCCATCAGCTTCACGCCGGAGTTCTTGTCCTTGACCTTGGCGATGAACTCGCCGATCTTCGCGACCCCGCCCTGCTTCTGGATGTCGTAGAGCATGTTGAGGCAGGCCTCGTTGGCGCCGCCGTGCGCCGGGCCCCAGAGGCAGGCGACGCCTGCCGCGATCGCGGCGAACGGGTTGGTGCCCGAGGACGCGCACAACCGCACGGTCGAGGTCGACGCATTCTGCTCGTGGTCCGCATGCAGGATGAAGATGCGGTCGAGCGCCCGCACCAGCACGTCGTTGATCTTGTAGTCCTCGCACGGCGTGGCGAACATCATCCGCGTGAAATTGGCCGTGTACGAAAGCTCGTTGCGCGGGTAGATGTACGGCTGGCCCATCGTGTACTTGTAGGACATCGCGACCAGCGTGGGCAGTTTGGCGATCAACCGGATGGCCGAGATGTCGCGCTGCCTCGCATCCTGCAGGTTCATCGAGTCGGGGTAGAACGCGCTCAGCGCGCCGACGAGGCCGGTGAGCACCGCCATCGGGTGCGCATCGCGGCGAAACCCGCGGAGGAAGAACTGCATCTGCTCGTTAACCATCGTGTGATGGGTGACGAGATCGACGAAACTCGCGTTCTGCCCGGCGTTCGGGAGCTCGCCGTAGAGCAGGAGGTGGCAGACCTCCATGAAGTTGCACTTCACGGCCAGTTCCTCGATCGGATAGCCGCGGTAGAGGAGCTCGCCCTTGTCGCCGTCGATGTACGTAATCGCGGAGCTGCACGACGCGGTCGACATGAAGCCCGGGTCGTAGGTGAAGCGGCCCGTCTTGGCGTAGAGCGTGCGGATGTCGATCACGTCCGGGCCGATGGTCCCCGCGAGAACGGGAAACGTGATGGAAGGTGTGCCGTCGGAGAAGGAAAGGGTTGCGGTGCGGTCGGTCATGATGTTGCTCCTGGCGTGATACATGGGGCCGGGTGGACCCCAGGCAAGTTCATCGTGCGCCCTTCGGCAACGGGCGCCTTCCTCCATTCGCCGACCGCTCTGACCCGGGTCGTCGGTACCGCCTATCGTGTTGCGTCAAGCCGTATCTCATCAACGACACGCCACCGCCGGAAAAGGAGCGGCTGCAGTC
>JBDTLY010000273.1:0-5021 GCA_039934535.1 Casimicrobiaceae bacterium
GCTCTTCCCGAGCCCGGCTCCGGTGGTAGGGATCTCGAAGGTGGCCAGAAGGTGGAGCAGACCTATTGGGGGTTCGGCGCGACGGACGGCGCCACCGTGTCGGCGCGCGCGTTTGCCGATCCGCTCCTTTCGCGCCGGCACCTGAAGCTCCTGCAGCTCGGCGCCGCGCTCGACCATGGCACGATCGAGGAGCGGCACGCGGTGCGCATCGCGGCGAAGAAACTGCGCTACGCCGCCGAGTTCTTTTCCCCGCCCGACCCCGGCAAGCGCAACCGCGCCTACCTCAAGGCCCTGTCGCGCCTGCAGGACGCGCTCGGCCATTGGCACGACACGGTGACCGCCACCCGGCTCACCGCGGGGCTCGCGGGTAATTTCGACCACGTCACGGTCGGCGCCGTGCGCGGCTGGGGCGCGGCGCAGGCTGCCGTGCTCGAGCCGGAAATCGCGCGCGCCTGGAAGCGCTTCACGGACGCCGATCGATTCTGGGTCCGCGGGTGACGGACGACGCGATCGTCCCTCGGCTGCCGCCCTATCGCGCACCGTGGTGGCTCGCCGGTGGCCACGCGCAGACGATCTGGCCCGTGTTCGTGCAGCGCCCCGCGGTCGCCTTCCGGCGCGAGCGAGTGACCACGCCCGACGGGGATTTCTGGGATTTGGACTGGGTCGACGCACCCGCGGGCGCCAGCGACGCGCCGCTGGTGGTGCTCTTTCACGGGCTCGAAGGCAGCTCCGAATCGCAGTACGCGCGGGCGCTGATGGCAGCGCTGGCCGCGATCGGCTGGCGCGGCGTCATTCCGCATTTTCGCGGCTGCAGCGGCGAGCTCAACCTCTTGCCGCGCGCCTATCACTCGGGCGACCACGAAGAGATCGGCGCCATGCTCGCCACCATCCGCTCGCGCGTGTCCGCGGACACCGTTGTCCACGCCGTGGGCATTTCGCTCGGCGGCAGCGCGCTCCTCAACTGGCTGGGACGTGCCGGCGCGAACGCCGCGCAAATGCTCGTGTCGGCCGCCGCCGTTTCGGCGCCGCTCGACCTGACCGTTTCCGGAATCGACATCGACCGCGGCCTCAACCGGATCTACGCGTGGCATTTCCTGTGGACGCTGAAGCCCAAGAGCCGCGAGCTTGCGCGGCGCTATCCGTCGAAGCTCGACGAGGATCGCGTGCGCCGCGTCTATTCGATGTACGCCTTCGACGACACGGTCACGGCGCCGCTGCATGGATTCGCGGGAACGCTCGATTACTGGAAGCGCGGGTCGAGCAAGCCGTGGCTCAGGGAAATCGCGATTCCTACCCTGGTGCTCAATGCAAGGAACGATCCGTTCATCCCCGGCACGTCGCTGGCCGGGCCGGCTGAGGTGAGCGCAAGCGTTCTCCTGGAACAGCCCGACCAGGGCGGCCACTGCGGGTTTCTCGTGGGACCGTTCCCGGGCCGGATCACGTGGCTGCCGCAGCGGCTGCTCCAGTTCTTCCGCGACCGGTGTTAGCCTGACGACACCATGACGACCCCTGCGCTCCCCGCCGAGATTTTCAAGGCGTACGACATCCGCGGCATCGTCGGCCGAACGCTCACGCCGGAGATCGTCCGTGCCGTCGGGCAGGCGCTCGGCACGCTGGCGCTCGAGCGCGGCCGCGACACGCTCGTCGTCGGGCGCGACGGACGGCTATCCGGTCCCGCATTGGCGGGGGCGCTCGCTGACGGAATCCGCGCGGCGGGCGCGAATGTCATCGACGTCGGCATGGTGGCGACCCCGATGGCGTACTTCGCCGCGCATCACCTCGGCACGCACTGCAGCGTGATGGTGACGGGCAGCCACAATCCGCCGGACTACAACGGGCTCAAGATGGTCATCGACGGCGAGACGCTGTCAGGCGACGAGATCCGGGCGCTGAAGACGCGCATCGAGGCGGGCGCACTGCGCGCGGGCGCCGGCACGTATCGGACGCACGACGTCGCGACGGCCTACCTCGACCGGATCGTCGGGGGCGTTCGCGTTGCGCGCAAGATGCGGATTGCCATCGACTGCGGCAATGGCATTCCCGGCGCCTTCGCTCCGCTGCTCTTTCGCCGGCTCGGCTGCGACGTCACGGAAATGTACTGCGACGTCGACGGGACGTTTCCCAATCACCATCCGGATCCGTCGCGACCGGAGAATCTCACGGATCTCATTGCGCGCGTGCGCGCCGATCGCCTCGAGCTGGGCCTCGCGTTCGACGGCGACGGCGACCGGCTGGGCGTGGTGACGAAGGACGGTCACATCATCTACCCGGACCGGCAGCTCATGCTCTTCGCTGCCGACGTCCTCGACCGCGAACCGGGCGCGACGGTGATCTACGACGTCAAGTCGACGCGCAATCTGAAGCCGTGGATTACCCGCCACGGCGGCACGCCGCTGCTGTGGAAGACGGGCCATTCGTTCATCAAGGGCAAGATGAAGGAAGTCGGCGCGGCGCTTGCGGGCGAGATGAGCGGCCACACGTTCTTCCAGGAGCGCTGGTACGGCTTCGACGACGGCCTCTATGCCGGTGCGCGGCTCCTCGAAATCCTGTCGCGGCATGACGACGCGTCCGCGGTGCTCGATGCATTGCCCGATGCCCTGTCGACGCCGGAGATTACGATCGCATGCGCCGAGGGGGAGCATCACGCGCTGGTGGCGAAGCTGATGGCGGACGCGAAGTTTCCAGGCGCGACCGAGATCGTGCGCATCGACGGCCTGCGCGTCGAGTATCCGGACGGCTTCGGGCTCGCGCGCGGCTCCAACACGACGCCGGTGATCGTGCTGCGATTCGAGGCGGACGACGCGGCGGCATTGGAGCGCATCAAGACCGAATTCCGCCGGGTGATCCTCGCCGCGAAGCCCGGCATCGCACTGCCGTTCTGACGAGGGAACTGCGATGATCACGCTTGCCGACATCGAAGCCGCCCGCGACCGCATCGCCGGCGGCGTCTACCTCTCGCCGTGCGTCGAGTCGATTCCGCTGTCGCAGCTCACGGGCGCGCACGTGTTCTGCAAGCTCGATTACCTGCAGCGCACCGGCAGCTTCAAGGAGCGCGGCGCGCGCAATGCGCTGCTGCTGCTCACGCCCGAGCAGCGCAAGCGCGGCGTCATCGCCGCGTCCGCGGGGAATCACGCGCAAGGCATCGCCTACCACGGCAGCCTGCTCGGCATTCCGATCACCGTCGTGATGCCAAAGTTCGCCGCGCTGGTCAAGGTCACGAACTGCCGGCACCTCGGCGCCAACGTCATCCTGCACGGCGCCGACCTGACCGAAGCGCGCGCGTACGCGGGCGAGCTTGCGGAGCGCGACGGACTTACGTTCATCCACCCGTTCGACAACGAGAATGTGATCGCCGGCCAGGGGACGATCGCCCTCGAGATCCTCGAGCAGACGCCCGGCGTGGAGGCCATCGTCGTGCCCGTCGGCGGCGGCGGCCTGATCGCGGGGATCGGCATCGTCGTCAAGGCGAAACAACCCGCCGTCGAGGTCATCGGCGTCGAACCCGAGGCGGCGGCGTGCCTGACCGCCGCGCTGGCGGGAGGTGCGCCGGCGCTCGTGAATCTCTCCTCGACGCTGGCGGACGGCCTCGCGGTCGCGAAGCTCGGCGCCGCACCGTACGAGATCGTAAAGCGCGTCGTCGATCGCGTGGTCACCGTGGACGAGGCGTCGATCGCGCTCGCGGTCCTGCGGCTGGTCGAGCTGGAAAAGAGCGTCGTCGAAGGCGCGGGCGCGGCGCCTCTGGCGGCGTTCATTGCCGGCAAGCTCGATGCGCTCAAGGGCAAAAAGGTCGTGCTGGTGCTCGCGGGCGGCAACATCGACTTGACGATGCTGGGCCGCGTCATCGAGGTCGGATTGGTGGCCGACGGCCGGCTCGCGCGAATCACCGTGACGATCAGCGACCGTCCAGGTGGGCTCGCGCGCCTCGCCGAGCTGATCGCGTCGACCGGCGCGTCGATCCGCGAAATCATCCATGACCGCGCGTTTTCCGGCCCGGACCTGTCCGCGGTGAGGGTCGTCTGCGACGTGGAAACTACCGGCCACGCACACGTACGCCGGCTGCACGACGCGCTGTCGGTGGCGGGACTGACGATCGCCGACTAGGTCAGGCTCAGTAGGGAATGCCGACGCCGCGGTAGACGAACTGCAGGATCCACGCGGGGCCGATCAGCAGGAATTGCAGGTCCTGCAGGAATTTGGGCTTGCGTCCCTCGATCGCGTGGCCGACGAACTGCCCGATCCAGGCGAGGACGAAGACGCCCGCCGCGATCCACAGGGCGTTCGGGCCAAGGAGAGGCACCGGCGCGATCATCAGCGCGGCCATCGCCAGCATGCCGACGGCCATCGTGATCGACATCCGCGCGTAATAGACGATCGCGAGCGCGATGAAGATGCACGTCGCGATCGGAGACGCGATCCACATCGCCGCGAGCGCGCTCCACATGATGAGCGGCACGCAAACCCAGTGGATCGCCTTGTTGACCGGATTCTGGTGCGTCTCTCCGTACTGGTCCAGCAGGACGTCGAGCTTGGTCATGGAGTCCTCCCGCGTGGCAGGCCAAGACAATCGTCGCACTTTGCTCCGGGCCCGTCCACTCCTCCGCCCCACGGCGGAGGCCAGGCGCCTCGGCTATAATCGCGGCGAGATCGCCGGGCCGTTCATTCGGCACTGCGCGACATCGCGGCGCCCGTCGGGCGGCACGCGGGTGAAAAATCTTGGAGGATTCATGAAACATTTCCTGCGCGGCATCGCCCCGATTCTCGTCGGAATCTCCCTCTGCACGCCGGTCCTTGCAGCCGAGCAGTTCATCAACGTGCTGACCGGCGGCACCAGCGGCGTCTACTACCCGCTCGGCGTTGCGCTCGGCAACAATATCGGCAAGGCGATGCCGGCCGTCAAGACGTCGGTGCAGGCGACCAAGGCGTCGGTCGAAAACCTGAACCTGCTGCAGGCGGGCCGCGGCGAGATCGCATTCACGCTCGGCGACTCGCTTTCCGACGCTTGGAAAGGCAATGAAGACGCA
>JBDTLY010000274.1:0-4942 GCA_039934535.1 Casimicrobiaceae bacterium
CAGATGCATGGTGGTCCTCCTCCTGGTCATGAAACGCGATGCGAAACGGGTTTGCTCTTGCGGGTGCTGTTCGTCCGGCGCGTTCCGCCGCGCGCGCCGGCACCGGGGACGATGGTGTCCCATTTGCGCTGGAACTCGCGCTCGACCCGCGCGAGGTGGCGATGAATCGCCGCCCGCGCGGCATCGCCGTCGTGCGCGGCCAACGCGTCGATGATGGCGGCATGGTCGGACAACGTCTTGGCGCGCAGCGCCGCCGTGTGAAAGTGATCCTCGATTCTCGTCCACAGCTCGCCGCGCCGCTGTTCCCACATTGCCTGGACGACGAGCGCGAACGAGCCGTTGCCGGTGGCGTCCGCGATCGCGACATGGAAGTCGCGGTCGGCGGCATCGCGCTGCTCGAAGTCGTCGCCATGCGTACGCATGCGCTCGATCGTCTCCCGCAGCGCGGCGATGTCCGCCTTGCGGATGCGGCGCGCGGCCAGCGCGGCGATCTCGCCTTCGATCAGCCTGCGCGCCGCGAGCAGCTCGAACGGGCCGGGGCCTTCGTCATGTCCGTTCGCGGCGGTGGCGCCCGGCCGCCGGACGAAGATGCCCGTTCCCACGCGCACTTCGACGCGGCCGGCGATTTCGAGCGAGATCAGCGCCTCGCGCACCGAGGTGCGCGATACGCCGAGGAGGACCGCCAGCTCGCGCTCGGCGGGCAGGCGCGAGCCGGAAGCGAACTCGCCGCTGTCGATCAGGGTGGCGATCTGGCCCGCGATTTGGCGGTAGAGCCTGACCGGTTCAACGACCTGCAACGGCACGTCGGCATCCCCCTCGTGGTGAAGCGGCGCCCGTCTGTCCGCGGGGGCTCGCCTCGGCACGCGCCGTCGCGGCGCGCGCTTTCATTCCCGGCGCAATGTACGCTGCCGCGGGGCGGACGGTCAAGTGGCCCAACCACCGGACCAATGGCGTCCAGCCGGCGCCCGGGCCGTTACTTCGCCAGCAAGTCCTGCCGCTGCGGCGTGAACGTGTCGAGGAGGCCGCCCGCGCGGCGGCAGACGCACCCGTGCTGGATCCCCGACCGCTTGTAGAGCGTATCGCCGGCGCGCACGAGACGGGTCTCGCCGCCGATCGTGAACTCGAATTCGCCGGAAAGCACATAGGTGAGTTGCTCGTGCGGGTGGCTGTGCATCGGTCCCACCGCGCCCTCGTCGAACTGGACCTCGACCTGCATCAGGCCGCCGCCGTGCGCGAGCATGCGCCGGCGCACGCCGCCGCCCAGGTCCTCGAACGGGCAATCTTCAAGACGGACGAACATGTTCGCTCCAGGATGAAACCGGGTCACGCCGGCGCGATGAAATGGCCCGACTTGCCGCCGGATTTCTCGAGCAGCCGGACATGCTCGATCCGCATCGCCCGGTCCGCCGACTTGCACATATCGTAAATCACGAGCAGCCCGGTCGCGACCGCGGTCAGCGCTTCCATTTCGACGCCGGTGCGGTCGAGTGTCTCGGCGGTGACCTCGATCTCGACCGCGCTCGCGCGGAGGTCGAAGCCGAAGTCGACGGCGACGCGCGTCAACGGAACCGGATGGCACAAGGGGATCAGGTCGGCGGTGCGCTTCGCCGCCTGAATCGCCGCGATGCGCGCGACACCCAGCACGTCGCCCTTCCGGGCTTCACCGGCGCGGATCAGCGCCAGCGTTTCCGGCCGCATCGTGATCCGGCCACGGGCGCGCGCCACGCGTCGCGTCACGTCCTTGCCGCCGACGTCGACCATGTGCGCCTGCCCGGTCAGGTCGAAATGGGTAAAATGCGGTTTGCGCGAACCCGCGGGTGGCCGCTTGGCGGGGCGCTTGGCCCCGCGCGGCGCCGCCGCGGATTTCGTCGTCGTACCTTCGCTGCGCGCCAGGATCGCCTCCACGAGCGTGAACTTCGGGTATCGCCAGCCATCTTACATCAGGCCTCGTTTGCTTCCGGCTCCGCCGATGTCCCTGAATTCACCCCTTCCCGCGCCCCGCAGGTCCGCCGCGCTACGCCGGCTTGTCGCCGCCGCCGTCGTGGTCGCGCTCGCGCTGCAGCCGATCGGCCCCGTCGGCCTGGCGCAAACGCCGACCCGCGCGCAGTCGTTGCCGGATCTCGGCGACGAGTCGCAGGCGCTCTACTCGCCGGCGCAGGAGCGCAAGCTCGGCGAATCGGTGGTCCGCCAGATTCGCGCGCAAGGCGGCTATCTCGAGGATCCCGAGGTCAACGACTACCTGAACGAGCTCGGACAGCGCCTCGTCCTGGCGGTGCCGGACAACAAGCAGGACTTCGAATTCTTCGCCGTCGGCGACCCGTCGATCAACGCGTTCGCGCTTCCCGGCGGCTATGTCGGCGTCAACACCGGCCTCATCCTGCTCACCCAGTCAGAATCCGAGCTCGCCGGCGTGCTGGCGCACGAAATCACGCACGTGACGCAGCACCATTTCACGCGTGCGATGGCCGGCCAGCAACGCTCGCTCCTCTACGCGATAGCGGCGCTGGCGGTCGCGATCGCCGCATCGCGCTCCGGGTCGTCGTCGGCGGGCCAGGCGACGAACGCGGCGATCGCCTCCGCGCAGGCCATCGCGATTCAGAGCCAGCTCAATTACTCGCGCGAAAACGAATTCGAAGCGGACCGCATCGGGTTCCAGCGGCTCGACGCCGCCGGGTTCGATGACAGCGGGATGGCGACGCTGATGCTGCGCTTGCAGAAGCAGTCGCGGTTCTCCGAGTCGAACACGCCTTCTTACCTGCGCACGCATCCGATCACTTACGAGCGAATCGCCGAAGCCCAGTCGCGCGCGCAGGGGAAGCCGTATCGGCAGGTGCCCGATTCGCTCGACTTCCAGATGGTGCGGGCGCTCCTCAAGAGCTATACGGGCACGCCGCGGGAGGCCGTCCTGTATTTCGACGAATCGATCAAGGAGCGCAAGTACAACAACGAAATCGCGGCGCGCTACGGCCTCGTCGCCTCGCTGCTGCGCGCCGACGACCTGAAGCGCGCGCGCGTCGAACTCGTGACGCTGGAGAAGATTGCGCCGCCGCACCCGATGGTCGAGGCGATGGCCGGCCACGTGCTCATGGAGGCGGGGGACCTCGACGCGGCGATCGCCCGCTTTGCGTCGGCGCTGCAGCGCTACCCGAACAAGATGCAGCTCGTCTACGACTACCCCGAGGCGCTGCTCAAGGCGAACCGCCCGCTCGAGGCGACGGCATTCCTCGATCGGGAACTGTTGCGCTTCCCCGACAACGGGCCGCTGCACCGGCTGGCCGCGCGCGCGTACGCCGACCTCGGCAAGAAGATGCAGCAGTTTCGCCATCAGGGCGAGTACTACGCCTGGCAGGGCGACCTGAAGGGCGCCGTGTTCCAGTACGAGCAGGCTTCGAAAGCCGCCGACGGCGATTTCTACCAGGCGTCGGTCGTCGAGGCGCGCCTGCGCACGTTGCGCCGCGAATTGGCGGAGCAACGCGCGAACGAAGACAAGAGCGGATAGACCCAACCATTTCGAGGACCTCCATGCTCGCCCGCCTGACTGCCATCGCGTTGCTGACGCTGCCGTTCGCCGCGTTAGCGCAAACGAACCCGCAACCGTTCTTCAACGTCGTCACCTTCGAGGCGAACGCGACCGCCGAAGTCCCGGTGGATACGCTCACCGTGACCTTGTTCACCGAGGAACAGGGCCCGGATCCCGCCACGCTCGCGGCGCGGGCGAACACGCGGCTCGAGCAAGCACTGGCGATCGCGAAGTCCGAGCCCGGCGTGGAGGCGCATTCCGGCGCGTACCAGACCTCGCCGCTCTACGATCGCGCGAACCAGATCACGGGATGGCGCGTGCGCGCCGAGCTCATTCTCGAAGGCCGCGACTTCAAGACCGTGAGCGCGCTCACGGGGAAGATGCAGCCGGCGCTGAAGCTCGGCGGGATGGCGTTCTCGCTGTCGCGCGCCGCGCGGGAAAAAGCCGAAGCGTCGCTGCTCGCCGAAGCATTGCGAAAATTTCAGGCCCGGGCCGACGCCATCGCGAAGACGCTCGGCTTCCCCGGCCACACGCTGGGGCAGATCAGCGTGCGCACGGAAGGGCCGATGGCGCAGCCCGTTGCCTTCCGCGCGATGGCGGTCGCCCAGATGTCCGACGGCGCCGCGCCGCCGCCGCCGATGGAGGGCGGGAAAAGCTCGGTGACCGTGGTCGTGTCGGGCTCGGTGGTGCTCGGCCCGGCGAAGTAGCGAAGCGCCCGTCGATCCCTCAGGTTGCCGTTCGTCGGCTGCCTCGCCAACCTGTCAGTTTTGACAGGTGCGCGACCCTGCCAACCGGCGTTAGCCTCCCCTCGTCGCCGCGCTTCCCGCGCTGCGAACGCCAGGGAGGCGCCATGAAAATACTCGTTATCGACGACCATCCGCTGATCCAGGATGCGCTGACGCACCTGCTGCCACAACTCGGCGACGACATCGACGTGTGCAACGCGGCGACGGCCGCCGAGGCGACCGGAATCCTCGACGACGAGCCCGAGATCGCGCTCGTGCTTCTCGACCTTGCGCTGCCGGGCACGCGAGGGCTCGATCTCCTCGCCGACCTGATGCTGGACTATCCCGGCGTGCCGGTCGTCGTGCTGTCGGCCACCCATGATCGAGCGACCGTCAATGCCGCGCTCGCCGCCGGCGCCCGCGGCTTCATCGCCAAGACGTCGGACGCAACGGAGCTGCTCGACGCGGTCCGCGTCGTCTGCAGCGGCGGCGAATACCTGACGCCGGACGTCACGCTGGTGCCCGACGGCGACGGCGTTCGCATCGCGCCGGGCGCGCTCGGCCTCACGACCCGGCAGGCCGACGTCCTGATGCTGCTCGTGCAGGGCAAGCCGAACAAGCTCATCTGCCGCGACCTCAACTTGTCGGAGGGGACAGTCAAGGTGCACGTGAGCGCGATCCTGAAGCGGCTCAACGT
>JBDTLY010000275.1:0-4921 GCA_039934535.1 Casimicrobiaceae bacterium
GGACGCATCGCCGGCGCGATCGGACCGGGCCTCCTCGTGCTCGCGGCCGTCGCCAGCGACGACGACGATGACGATCGCGAGTGGCTCGCGCGCAAGATCGTCGCCCTGCGCATCTTCGACGACGATGCCGGTGCGATGAACCGCTCGATCGCGGACACCGGCGGCGGCATTCTTGCCGTCAGCCAGTTCACGCTGTTCGCATCGACGAAGAAAGGCGCCCGCCCGTCGTGGTCGGGCGCCGCGCCGCCCGCCGTGGCCGCACCGGCGTTCGACCGCTTCGTCGCCACGCTTGCCGCAGCGCTCGGCAAGCCCGTCGGCACCGGCGTCTTTGGCGCGGCGATGCAGGTCGCGCTCGTCAACGACGGTCCGGTGACGATCTGGCTCGACTCGCGTCTTCGCGAATAGCAATTTCCAACGTCATTTGCGATCCATGCTGAAGCGCCCCGGACCGAACGCATAGACCAGGAGCAGACCGCCGATCACCGAGACGTTTTTCATGAACATGATCTCGTTCGTGCCGGCCGCTGCAGCGTCGGCCATCGCCCAGAAATTGTGAAAGAAAATCGACGCGACGACAGTGAAGATGGCCATGGCCAGCGCGGCCCAGCGCGCCTTCCACCCGATAGCCACCAGCAAGCCCCCACCGAGCTCGACGGCGATCGCGAGTGCCGTTCCGATCTCGGGTAGCGGGAGGCCCTTGCTGGCGAGGGAGGCGGCCGTGCCCTCGAAGCCGCCGATCTTGCCGAAGCCGGAAAAGATGAACATGAGGGCGAGCAACACTCGTCCGACAAGTGCCACGGCGTCGCGTGATTGGGTCATGAACGCTCTCCGGTATCAGGGCAGGTCGAACAATAATACTTCCGCTGCCTGCCCGCGGTCGAGAATGATATCGGTTTCGGCGTCGATCATCGCCGCGTCGCCGGCCGCGAGTGGGGTGCCGTTAACATGGGCATTGCCGCGGGCCACGTGCACATAGGCGCGCCGCCCAGGTGCGAGCTCATGCCGCGCGGATTCGCCGCCGTCGAGCAGCGCCGCGTAAATCGTGGCGTCCTGGTGGACCGTCACCGAGCCGTCGCGTCCGTCCGGCGAGGCGACGAGCCGCAGCTGGCCACGCTTGGCCGTCGCCGACACGTGCTTCTGCTCGTAGCCGGGATCGATGCCGGTGCGCGCGGGCTCGATCCAGATCTGCAGGAAATGCACCGGCGCGGTCTTCGACGGATTGAATTCGCTGTGCCGCACGCCGCGCCCCGCGCTCATCCTTTGCACGTCGCCCGGCACGATGTTCGAGCCGTTGCCCATGCTGTCCTGGTGCGAAAGCTCGCCGTCGAGTACGTAGCTGACGATTTCCATGTCGCGATGGCCGTGCGTGCCGAAGCCCATTCCCGGCTGCACGCGGTCCTCGTTGATGACGCGCAGCGGGCCGAACCCCATGTGCGCGGGATCGTGATAGTCGGCGAACGAAAAGCTGTGCCACGAATCGAGCCAGCCGTGGTCGGCATGTCCCCGCTCCCCGGCCTTGCGCAAGGTGATCATATTCTGAAGTCCCTTTGACAATCGCGCCTGCTACAACCGATACGCACGCTTCGCGAGGCCATAGGCAAGCTCGGGCGCCAGCTCGAAGGCCTCGTCCTCGCCGATCTTGTGCTCGACGGCGAGCGTCGCGAGAAACCGGCAGTCGATCCGGCGCGCGACATCGTGCCGCGCCGGAATCGACATGAACGCGCGGGTGTCGTCGTTGAACCCGACCGTATTGTGAAAGCCCGCGGTCTCGGTCGTCTGCTCGCGAAAGCGCAGCATGCCTTCGGGGCTGTCGTAGAACCACCACGACGGGCCGAGGCGCAGGATCGGATAGTGTCCCGCGAGCGGCGCCAGCTCGCGCGAATAGACGGTCTCGTCGAGCGTGAACAGGATCACGGTGAGATTGGGCTCGTTGCCGAAGCGGTCGAGCAGCGGTTTCAACGCGCGCACGTAATCGGTCCGGGTCGGGATGTCGGCGCCCTTGTCGCGACCGTAATCGCGGAAGATGACCGGATTGTGATTGCGGAAGCTGCCCGGATGGATCTGCATCACGAGGCCGTCGTCGAGGCTCATCCGCGCCATCTCGGTCAGCAGCTGCCCGCGAAACGCCTCGGCGTCCTCCGCGGTGGCGGTGCCCGCAAGCGCACGGTCCAGCAGTCGCTGGCATTCGGCGTCGGCGAGATCGCTGGTGCGCGCGGTCGGGTGGCCGTGGTCCGTCGAGGTCGCGCCCATCGATTTGAAGAATCCGCGTCGGTTGCGATGCGCCGCGAGATAGCCCCGCCACGAGGCCGTGTTCTCCCCAGTGAGCGCACCGAATTGCGCGACGTTGTCGCGGAAGCCGACGAACTCCGGGTCGACGACCGGGTCGGGCCGGTAGGCGGTGATCACGCGGCCCTTCCATCCGGACGCGCGCATCTTCGCATGATGGGCGAGTGGATCGAGCGGCGATTCTGTCGTTGCCAGCACCTCGATGTTGAACTTCTCGAACAGCGCGCGCGGGCGGAACCCGGGTTGCGCGAGGCACTCGTTGATGCGATCGAAGTTGCGATCCGCCGACTCCGGCGTCAGGCGCTCGTCGACGCCGAACACGGTCGCAAACGCATGGTCGAGCCACATCCTTGTAGGCGTGCCGCGAAACAGCGGATAGTGCGCGGCGAACGTGCGCCAGATCTTGCGCGCGTCCTGTTCGACGGCAGTGCCGTCCTGGCGCGGAATACCGAGGTCCTCGAGCCGCACGCCCTGGCTGTAGAGCATCCGGAAGACATAGTGGTCCGGCGTGATGAAAAGCGCCGAGGCGTTCGCGAACGGCGCATCGTCGGCAAACCACTGCGGATCGGTATGCCCGTGCGGACTGACGATCGGCAGGTCCTTCACCGTTGCGTACAACCGGCGCGCAAGGTCGCGCGTCGCCGGGTCGGCGGGGAACAGGCGGTCGGGGTGGAGGTTCAGCGGGATTCGCATCGCATTGCCTTCAGTTCAAGATTTCTCGACGATACCCTGGTATCACGAAATGCCGAGATGCTGCGCCAGGGTGCGCTGCACCCCATTCCGGAACAAGTCGACGACGTTGCGCGTCACCGCCGCGCGGAACGCGGTGTGCGCCGCGAGATCGCCGAACACCTGCGCAAGGTCGAGAAAGCCCGCCGCAATGCGCGCCGGATCTTTCCCCGCGGTCGCCACCACGCCGGCGAAGGCCGCGGCCATCGGATCGGAGACGGCAATCGCGCGGCCCTGCTCGTCCGTTCCGCTCGCATAACGTATCCAGCCCGCCACCGCCAGCGCGAGATGGGCAAACGAAGCGCCGGATGCGATCCGGTCGCGCACGGTGCCAAGCAGCCGCTGCGGCAGCTTCTGCGAGCCGTCCATCGCGATCTGCTGCGTGCGGTGCGGCAGCGCCGGATTGCGGAAGCGCGCCATCAGCTGCGCGCGGTACGCGGCAAGGTCGATGCCCGGCGGCGCGACGAGCGTGGGCACGATCTCCTCGGCCATCTGGCGCTCGACAAGGTGCGCGAGATGCGAATCCGACGACGCCTGCCAGATCGTCTCGTGGCCGGCGATGAAGCCTAGATACGCGAGGGTGGAATGGCTGCCGTTCAAAAGACGCAGCTTCATCGTCTCGAACGGCGCGACGTCGGCGACGAACTGCGCGCCGGCGTCCTCCCACGGCGGCCGCGCCGCGCTGAACCGGTCTTCGATGATCCATTGGCCGAAGGGCTCGGCCGTCACCGTCGCATCGTCCTGCAAGCCCGTGATGCGTTCCGCTTCGGCTACGTCCGCCGCCGTGGTCGCTGGAACGATCCGGTCCACCATCGTCGCCGGAAAACTGACGTGCTCGGCAATCCACGCCGCAAGCGCGGGCTCGCGACGCGCGGCGAACGCGTACACCAAGCCTTCGACCATGCGGCCGTTGTGCGGGAGGTTGTCGCAGCACACGAAGGTCAGCGGCCCGGCGCCGGCAGCCCGGCGCGCGGCCAGTCCCGCGGCCAGCAGCCCGATCGCGGATACAGGCGCTTCCGGATGCGCGAGGTCGTGCGCGAGGTCGGGGTGCCGTTCGTTCAGCATCCCGGTCGCCGGATCGTGGCAGTAGCCCTTTTCGGTAACGGTGGCCGTCACGATCGTGATTCGTGGATCCGCGAAGCGCGCGATCAATCTGGCTCGCGCAGCCCCCGCGAAAATCGTCTCCCGCAATGCGCCGATGATCCGTGCCGTGGTGCCTTCGCGAGTGCGCGTCAGCAGCGTGTACAAGCCATCCTGCGCCGCCAGCGGCCCGATCGCGCGCGGGGTCTTGAGCGAGACGCCGCAGATTCCCCAGCGCGGATCGGCGCCGAGAATGTCGTCGGTGTAGACCGCCTGGTGGGCGCGGTGGAATGCGCCGAGGCCCAGATGCAGGATGCCGACCGGGATTTTCGACGGGTCGTACGCCGGGCGCGCGACGTCGCCCGGCACCCGCGCGAGCGTGGCCAGCGAAAGCTGCGCGCGCGAAACGTGGTCAGGCATGCTGCGGATGTTCCTTCACGCGCGATACGAGCTGCGTCGGATTCACGAAGCGGAGCGCGATCAGCAGCCACACGAGCGTGACCGACATGTAGATCATCGCCATGGCGTCGACGGCGTAATACAGGGCGACGACCAGCGTCTGCGAATCGGGACCGGCGGTCAGGAACGTGAGCTCGAACAGCGCGATCGTCCGGACGAGCACCAGCAGCGACGCCGCCAGGATGCCCGGCGCAAGCAGCGGGACCAGCACATGCCAGAACATCCGCGCGGTGCTCGCGCCGAAGACGCGCGCCGCCGATTCGAGGTTGACGTCGATCTGCTCGATGAACGGCGTCATGACCAGGATCACGAACGGCGCCGCGGGAATGAGGTTGGCGATGATCACGCCCCAGATCGTCCCGGCGAG
>JBDTLY010000276.1:0-4918 GCA_039934535.1 Casimicrobiaceae bacterium
AGTCCTGCCTCCAGCGACTAGAATGCGCGGACGGCCATGCGTGGACGGCCCCAACCCGCGACGATCGAACGTGACCCGCACCCAGAGCACCACCCCCCTCGCGCGCTGGATCGACCGCCTCGGCGCCAAGCAGCGGCTGGCCGTGGCGCTAGCAGTCGCGATCGTCAGTTACTTCGTGCAGCCGGATTCCGTCTCCTGGCACACGCGCCTCGTCGCCAGCTGGGACGCGGGGACGCTCGTCTACCTGCTGCTCGCCTGGCTCATCATCGGATGCGCGGACGCGCAGTCGACGCGCGCGCACGCGCTCGCGCAGGACACGAGCGGCTACATCATCTTCCTCTTCGTGGTCGCGGCCGCGTGCGCGAGCATCGTGGCGATCGGCTTCGTCGTGGCCACGATCCATGGGCTCGCGTTCTGGCCCAAGACCTGGCACCTCGCGCTGACGATGGTCGCGCTGATCTCGTCGTGGCTGCTGATCCACACGGTCTTCACGTTCCACTATGCGCGCCGCTACTACCGCGACGAGCAGCAGAAACAGGCGAATTCGGGCGGGCTTGCCTTTCCGGGCGGCGGCGATCCGGATTACATGGACTTCGCGTACTACTCGTTTGTGGTCGGCATGACGTCGCAGACCTCGGACGTGCAGGCGACGTCGCGTGCCATGCGCCAGATGACGCTGCTGCACGGCGTGCTGGCCTTCATTTTCAACATTGCCGTGCTCGCCCTTTCCATCAACACAATCGCCAGCGCGATCTAGCGGCCCGCGCGGCTCCCTACTTCTTCGCGCCTGGCTCGAGGGACGGCGACGAATGATTGTTTCCCTGCCCCGCCATCGGCATCGACTGCGATTCCTCCTTCTTGCTTAACGTGCCCATCGGATCCGTCGCGGCGCTGTCCTTTGCGGTCAATGAGGGGTCCACGCCCGCCGCAGACGCTGGCGGCAGCGTGACGACCGCGGCGGGATCGGCCGCGGGCGGCGCGACGACGGGCGCGTTGATCGGTGGCCCGGCAGCGTTGTTGCAGGCTGCAAGGGCGAAGGCGAAAGCCACGGCGATGCCGACTCCATGTACACGATTCATTCGAGATCCTTGATGAGAAAACGCCGCGGACGGCGACGCGTCACCCGCAGGATGCCCGAAGCGGGGGCCGGCATCTGTGCGGTGGCGCACTCGCGGCGTCAAGACGGATTGCGCGCGGAGGGGACGCGGATCCGCGCGGGTTTCTTCGGCGGCGGCGGCGGCCGGTAGAGATCGTAGAACTGCCGGACCAGCTTCACGTATTCCTGTGTTTCCGGATACGGCGGGACCCGGTTCGAGTAACGCAATACCGTCTGCTCCCCGGCGTTGTAGGCGGCGAGCGCCAGCGCCAGGTCGCCGGTGAAGAGCATAAGCAAATCGCGAAGGTAGGCCGTGCCGATCCGCAGGTTGATTTCCGGGTCGAGGAGCTTCTGCTCCAGCGTGCGCTTGCGGTCCGCGGCCACGCCATAACGCGCGCCCGTGTCCGGCATCACCTGCATCAGGCCGAGCGCCCCCTTGGTCGACACCGCGTCCGGCTCGAACGCCGATTCGACGGCGATCACGGCTTTGACAAGCGCCGCATCAAGGCCGCGCGAGCGAGCGTTGCGCTCGATCAGCGCTTGATAGCGAACGATGTTCGGATGCCCGACCATCCGCTTGTAGATCCGCGTCTCGCGCAGCGCGTCGAGATCCGCCGCGTCGGCATCGCTGGGCGCGCGCCGCAGATCGGCATTCGTCTTGCCCTTGAAGAACAGCTGGTATCGCTCGTCCAGCTTTTCGGTCGCGACATGCGCAATGCCGTCCGCGTCGACATAGCCCCAGACGTCGGCGCGCGCGACCGGCGCCATGCAAGTGCCCACGACCACCAGAAAAACCGCCAGCGCGCAGCGACGACACGTGAACATCACGTCATTCTGCCTCACGCAAGGCGGTGCCGCGCGGCAGAGGGCGGGCACAATGTTCGATGGCGCACAGACCTTGCGCCGCCGGCGCCCTATAAACGGACCGGCGGCCCCCATCGCCGCCGCGCAGTCGTCGCCCTGCAAACCAATCGGAGTTTCGCATGAATCTCACGCTCAGCATCGGTCCCCTGGTTTCGCTGCTCGCCGGCATCCTCATCCTGGTGATGCCGCGCCTGCTCAACTACATCGTCGCCATCTACCTGATCGTCATCGGCCTGCTGGGGCTTTTCGGCGCAGGCAATTACCACTTCAAGTGATGGCATACATACTGCCGCGGCATATCCGCATGGGGGGCGCATGAAATCGATACTGGATCCGGCATTTCGATACGTCCCCAGCGCGTCGACGGATTTGCGGAAGACGTTTGCGCGCGTGCGACGCGAGATGCTGAATGCCGAGGCGCGGACCGCGGCCGTCGAGGCCGCATCAGCTGGATTTCAGGCCCGGAACCGGCGGTCCCTCACCGCTTCGTAGCAGGAGCACGACGCGGCTTCCAGGCCACGTCCATTCAGAATCACGATGCTGCCGCGGCTGTAGTCGATCAGCTTGCGCCGCTTGAGCGCATGCGCGGCGTTGGTCACCCCGACCCGGCGCACGCCGAGCATGTGCCCGAGAAATTCGTGGGTCAGGCGAAACTGGTCGGCACCGACGCGGTCGCGGGTCATCAGCAGCCAGCGCGCAAGGCGGGCTTCGACGACGTGAAACCGGTTGCAGGCGGCCGTTTGCCCGACCTGCGCCATCAATGCGTGGGTATAGAGAAGCACCTGACGCCGAAGGGGCTCGCTCTGCCGGAATTCGGCGCGGAAGCGCACCACTTTCATCCGCGTGGCGGTGCCGGCGCCCTGCACCATGGCGCGGACCGGGCTCGCGGCGATCCCGAGCGCGGAGGCGACGCCGACCATGCCTTCGTTGCCGACCATACCCACCTCGAGCGCGAGGTGGAGATCGACGACCGTCAACAGCGATACAAGTGAGTCGACGGGAAAATAGACATGCCGGATCGCTCCCTTCGGCTCGTAGAGCACGTCCCCAAACCCCAGTGTGACGGGCTCGAGGTGCGCCCGCATGCGTCCGTACACGGCGCGGGGAAGTGCTGCCAGCAGTCGGTTGGCGGTGGGCATGTTGCGGAAGGTACGACGAATTACCGCTGACGTATGTGCGCGAGCGTACGCAACGACCACAAACAAAAGCCCGGTCGCCCGGGCCCTTGTTGAACCGAATACGGTGCGATCAATCGATCGCGAGGATGTTCGTCGCCTGTTCGCCCTTGGCGCCCATCGTGACGTCGTAGGACACCTTCTGGTTTTCGCGCAGCGTCTTGTGCCCGGCGCCCTGGATCGCGGAAAAGTGCGCGAACAGGTCCTTGCCGCCGGCATCCGGCGTGATGAAGCCGAAGCCCTTGCCATCGTTGAACCACTTTACGGTGCCTGTATCCATGTTCTGCTCCTGTTGAAAGGTGATTGCGCGCGTGAAAACACCCGCAAGCGGGACCTTCAAGGGGAGGAAGACCAGACAAGGGCCGCGCGAGGCGGCGAAAGGCGGGACGACAACAGCGCTTGAGAGCCTGCCCTTGCATCGTAGAGGGTCCGGACACGCTGTACAACACATTTCCGCTGTGCGGTACCTTTGCCCGACCGGCGCCGCGCAATGCAGGACGTCTACTGCGGCACTTCGCCCAGCACGGTGCAGCGGCGCACGACGCGGCCCTGCGTCGCGGGATCGTAGGCCGTGGCGCGATGCATGCAGCAGCGATTGTCCCAGGCGATGAGTTCGCGCGGTTTCCAGCGGTGCTCGTAGGTGAGGTCGGCGTGGACGGCAAGGGCGTTGAGCTCCTCGATCAGCGCGCGTCCCTCGTCGTAGGGCATGCCCACGATGTACTCCGCGTGGTCGCCGAGATAGATGCACTTGCGGCCTGTTTCCGGATGCGTGCGGACGATGGGCTGGTCGACGGGAGGCTTGTCGCGCTTCTGCTCCTCGGTCATGAGGTCGATGCCGTGCCGGCGCGTCCGCGAAAAATCGAGGTTGTGCACGGCCCGCAGGTTCGCGATGCGCGCCTTCCACGCGTCGCTCAAGCGGTCGTACGCGCCGTACATGTCGCAGAAGTGCGTCTCGCCGCCGGTCTCGGGAACGACTTCACCGTAGATGATCGTCGCCTGGCCGGTGACGCGCGACCACGAGCCGTCCGTATGCCAGGCGAGCGTTCCCTTGTCCGGATGCTTGCCGTTGGGCTTGCCGTTCACGTCGAGGTTCGAGAGCCGATAGAGCTCCGGGTAGCCGTCGGCGTGATACATGTTCATGACGTGGATCTGCACTTCGCCGAAGTGCCGGGCGAAGGCCACCTGATCGCCGGACGAAATATCCTGCGGCGGAAAGAGCAGCACCTGGTAGCGCAGGAACGCCTGGTAGATCGCCTTGAAAAGTTCGTCGGATACGCCGTTCTTCAGTTCGACGCCGAGGACCTCGGCGCCGAGATTCGGAGTCAGCGGACGGACGGCAAAGGGCAGGCGCAGGTCGGCGGTCGAGTTCATGGCAGGCAAATCTCCATGACATTCTACTTCGGGCAGATGTAACCGACGCCGGTCGGACTCTTGAAGCAACCGACCGATTCCGGCAGCAGCGCCTTCGGCAGCCACAGCACGATGTCGGGAAAGACCACGACGAAGGCGATGGTGAGGAAGAAGACGCCGTAGAGCGGCAGCGAGCGCACCACGGAGCGGCCGAAGCCGACGCCGACATATTTCGACGCCACCAGCAGCGACAATCCGTACGGCGGCGTGACGAGCCCGAATACCAGCGTCGTGATGATCACCACGCCCATGTGCAGCGGATTGATATGGCCGACCTCGGCCAGCCTGGTGATGATCGGCATGAAGATGATGATCGCAGGGATCGCATCGATGAAGTCGCCGACGATCACGAACAGCACGACCAGCAGGAACA
>JBDTLY010000277.1:0-4917 GCA_039934535.1 Casimicrobiaceae bacterium
CGCCGAAACCGAGGGGTGGGCGCTGCCGCCGTCGCAAAGCGCGCTACTCGATGCACTTGCCGCGTTCGGCTTGCCGGTCAACAAGGACCGCCGCATCGCGCACGGCGCGGACGAGCTCGCGGCGTTCTACGAGCACGTCAAGGCGACGCGGGGCGACCTGCCATTCGAGATCGACGGCGTCGTGTACAAGGTCAACAGCCTGGAGTCGCAGCGAACGCTCGGCTTCCGGACGCGCGAGCCGCGCTGGGCGGTCGCGCACAAGTTTCCGCCGGAGGAGATGCCGACCCGGCTGCTGGCGATCGACGTGCAGGTCGGACGCACGGGCGCGATCACGCCGGTGGCGCGGCTCGAGCCCGTATTCGTGGGCGGGACGACCGTGACCAACGTCACGCTGCACAACGAGGACGAGATCCGTCGCCGCGACCTGCGCATCGGCGATACCGTGATCGTGCGACGGGCGGGCGACGTGATCCCGCAGGTCGTGCGCGCGCTGCCCGAGAAGCGGCCCAAGGATGCGAAACTGTTCGTGATGCCGACGCACTGCCCGGAATGCGGGTCGGCCGTCGCGCGCCTGCCGGACGAAGCGATTGCGCGGTGCACCGGCGGCCTCATCTGCCCCGCGCAGCGCAAGCAGGCGCTCCTGCATTTCGCGGGCCGCCGCGCGATGGACATCGAGGGGCTCGGCGACAAGCTCGTCGACCAGCTGGTGGACGCCGGCCTCGTGCACACGCCGGCCGATATCTACGCGCTCTCGGTCGGGGCGCTGGCAAGCCTCGAGCGCATGGCGGAAAAATCCGCCGCCAACGTCGTCGCCGCCATCGAGAAGAGCAAGGAGACGAGGCTCGCGCGCTTCATCTTCGGCCTTGGCATCCGGCAGGTCGGCGAGTCGACCGCCCGCGATCTCGCGCGGCATTTCGGCAGCCTCGAGGCGCTGATGGCGGCGACGGAAGGCGAGCTCGCGGACGTGCCCGATGTCGGCCCCATCGTGGCGGAGAGCATCTCGCGCTTTTTTGCCGAAAGGCACAATCGCGAAGTGGTCGACGCCTTGCGCAACGCCGGAGTGCGATGGCGCGACACCGCGCCGGAGCGAGCGCCGGCGGGCAAGCTTGCCGGCATGACGCTCGTTCTCACGGGAACGCTGCCCGCGCTTGCCCGCGAAGACGCCAAGGCGATGATCGAGGCGGAAGGCGGCAAGGTCGCGGGGAGCGTGTCGAAGAAGACCGATTACGTCGTGGCGGGCGAGGAGGCGGGCAGCAAGCTCGACAAGGCACAGGCGCTTGGCGTCCCCATCCTCGACGAGGCGGGGCTGCTGCGCCTCCTGAAGACCGGCACGGCGCCCGGCCCGCGATGACGCCGAATATCAACCAGGGCACTCGATGACAATGCGCAAGATCACCAAAGCCGTTTTCCCAGTCGCCGGTCTCGGCACGCGCTTCCTTCCGGCAACCAAGGCGAGCCCGAAGGAAATGATGCCGGTGGTCGATAAGCCGCTGATCCAGTACGCGGTCGAGGAAGCCGCGGCGGCCGGCATCACCGACATGATTTTCATCACGGGGCGCAACAAGCGCGCGATCGAGGACCACTTCGACAAGGCGTATGAACTCGAAACCGAGCTTGCGCTACGCAACAAATCAGAGCTGCTGGAGCAGGTGCAGGCAGCCACGCCGCGCGGGATCAATTGCATCTACATCCGGCAGTCCGAAGCGCTGGGGTTGGGTCATGCGGTGCTGTGCGCCGCGCCGGTCGTCGGCGACGAGCCCTTCGCGGTTTCCCTGGCGGACGACCTCATCGACGCGGAGGTGCCGGTGATGCAGCAGATGACCGACATCGCGCAACGTGAGGGTTGCTCGGTCATCGGCGTGATGACGGTGCCAGCGGACGACGTCGGCAGCTGGGGCATGGTCGAGACCGGTCCGGCGAACGGGCGCATCGCGCCGATCCAGCGAATCGTCGAGAAACCCAAGCCGGGAACGATCTCGTCGACGCTCGCGGTGGTGGGCCGCTACGTGCTCACGCCACGCATTTTCCATCACCTGCGGTCGATGCCGCCGGGCGCCGGCGGCGAAATCCAGTTGACGGATGGCATCGCGCGCCTGATGGAAGACGAGCCCGTGCTCGCCTATACGTTCGAGGGCCGGCGCTACGACTGCGGCCGTAAGCTGGGATACCTCGAAGCGACCGTCGATTTCGGCCTCAAGCATCCGGAGCTCGCCGACGATTTCGCCGCCTTCCTCCGGACCCGGGGCGAGCGCCCGGTCCGATGACGCTGAATGAGCTCCGCTACGTCGTCGCCGTCGCGAACGAGCGGAGCTTCGGCCGCGCCGCGCAGCGCTGCTTCGTGAGCCAGCCGGCGCTGTCGGTCGCGATCCAGAAGCTCGAAGAGGAGCTCGGCGCGCGGCTTTTCGAGCGCGGCAAATCGGAGGTGTCGGTGACGCCGGTCGGCGAGCGCATCGTCGAGCAGGCGCAGAAGGTGCTGGAGGAGGCGGCGCGCGTGAAGGAGCTTGCGCAGGCGGGACGCAACGAGCTCGCCGGACCGCTCCGCCTCGGCGCCATTTATACCGTCGCGCCATATCTGCTGCCCGACCTGATCCCCGCGCTGCACGAGCGCGCGCCGCAGATGCCGCTCGATATCGAGGAGAACCTGACGGAGCACCTCGAAACAGCCCTGAAGAGCGGGCGGATCGACGCGGCCATCGTCGCACTGCCGTTCGCGCCGCCGGGCATCGTCACGCAGTTCCTTTACGAAGAGCCGTTCGAGATCGTGGTGCCGCGCGGGCACAAGTGGGCGCGCCGCAAGTCGGTCCACGTCGACGAGCTCGCGTCCGAGCAGCCGATCCTGCTCGGGGTTGGCCACTGCTTTCGCGAGCAGGTCCTCGATGCGTGCCCGGAGCTCAATCGCGGCGACTCGCGGGTGACGCGCGGCAATTCGCTCGAGACGGTCCGTAACATGGTCGCGTCGGGACTCGGCGTGTCGGTGCTCCCGCGCGACGCGATGACACGCAAGTATCACAGCGCGCTCGTGGTGCCGGTGCCGTTCGCTCGGCCCATCCCAACGCGCCGCATCGCGCTCGCGTGGCGGAAGAGCTTTCCGCGGCCGCAGGCGATTGCGGCGATCCGCGACGCGGTCGCCGCCTGCCGAAAGTAGGGTCAGACTCGACTTTTACGAAAGTAGGGTCAGACTCGACTTTTACAGGCGCTCCACCGCAGACCACGGCGAGAGAAAAGTCGAGTCTGACCCTACTTTCAACAACCGCATTTCCCACTCGACAAGGAGCACGAAATGTATCCGGACCTCAAAGGGAAAGTCGTCCTCATCACTGGCGCGTCAACCGGTATCGGCGCCGCCGCCGCGCTCGCCTTCGCACGCGAAGGCAGCAGGGTCGCCATTCATTACAACGCCAGCGCCGATGCCGCGAAGGCGGTGGCCGCCGACGTGAAGAAGCTGGGCGCGGAAGCGCTCCTGGTCGCCGGCGACGTCATGAGGGAAGCGGACATCAAGCGGATCGTCGCCGAAACGCTGGCCGCGTTCGGCCGCATCGACGTCCTGATCAACAACGCGGGCGGCATGCTGGGCCGCGTCAAGATCGAGGATTTCACGCTGGAGCAGATCAACCGCGTTCTCGCGCTCAACTGCACGCAGGTCGCGCTGTTCATGCGCGAGGTCGTCCCGGGCATGCGGAAGCAGAAGGCGGGCAATATCATCAACGTCACGTCGATCGCCGCGCGCAACGGCGGCGGCGGCGGCGCGGTGCTGTATGCGGGGGCGAAGGGCTTCGTGTCGACGGTGACCCGCGGCTGGGCGAAGGAAGTCGTCGGCGACAACATCCGCGTGAACGCGGTCTCGCCGGGCGTCATCACCACGCCGTTCCACGATCGCTACTCGACGGGCGAGCAGCTGAAGGCAATGCAGGCGATGATCCCGATGAACCGCCTGGGGTCGGCCGACGAGTGCGCCGGCACGTTTCTGTATCTTGCATCCGACGCAGCGAGCGGCTACGTGACGGGGCAGGTGATCGAGGTCAACGGGGGGCAGTACATGCCTTGAGCGACCAGGGTCGCGCGCCCTTTACTATTCGATCAACTCGTCCGTACGCAGCAGCATCGACTGCGGGATCTTGAGGCCGAGTGCCTTTGCGGCCTTCACGTTGATCACGAACTCCAATCGAAGCGTCTGCACTACAGGCAAGGCGGCCGGCACGGCACCTTTGAGGATCTTGCCAACGTAGGCGCCCAGCTGACGAAACGCGTCGGTCACGCTGGCGCCGTAACTCATCAGACCGCCGGCCAAGGCAAACTCGCGCGATTCATAGATCGCCGGGATCGCATTGCGCGCTGCGAATGCGATCAGTTGCTGGCGCCGGCGGTTGAAAAACGGAGAAGTAGTGACGAGAAGCGCTCCGGACCGCAACTGTGCAAGGGCGGAAAAGGCCGAGTCGAGCTCAACTTCGCTGCTGGCGTTCAGGATATTGACCTGGCGGCCGAGTGCGCGAGCTGCCGCCTGCATTTGTGCGGCCTGCGTCTCGCCGGGAAAAATGGCCGGGTCCACGAGGATCGCGATGGGTGCGGAGGAGGGCGCTACCTCATGCAGCAACCCAAGGCGTTTCGGATCCATGACCGTATTGCGAAAACTGACACCGGTGATATTGCCGCCGGGTCGACTGAGGCTCGTGACGAGACCCTCCTCGATCGGATCGCCGGCACTGACGAACACGATCGGAATCGTCGCGGTCGCATTTTTGGCGGCGAGGCGCGCGGCCGGGCTGCCGGCGACGGCGAGAACCGCGATCCGGCGCCTCACTAGTTGGGCCGCAAGCGCTGGCAGTCGTTCGACTTTTCCGTCTCCCCAACGGTATTCAATGGTCACGTTTTGACCATCGACGTGGCCGGTCTCGGCAAGACCCTGCCGAAATGCGATGT
>JBDTLY010000278.1:0-4893 GCA_039934535.1 Casimicrobiaceae bacterium
GCTCGACTTGAAGTCGCTTTCGGTCGTGGCGCCGACGATGTTCGTCACCGCGGCCACGGTCTATTTCGTGTTCGGGCTCCTCGCCTTCTGGTGGATCCAGCGCGATCCCCTGCCTCTGGGGCTGTCCGCGGTGACCTCGATCCTGCTGCTCGGGGACGTCGGCTGCATCGCCGCCGTGATGATCGCGGGCGGCGCCGGCGCCGGCACGCTGCCGATCCTTCTCTTCCCGCAGCTTGCGGCCAGCGGCTGGCTTCTGCATGCGCGAACCGCCTTCCTGCACGCGGCGATCGCGACGCTCATTCTGCTCGGGCTCGACGTGTGGCGGCTGATCGAAGGGCAGGTCACGGGGACGCAGCCGGTGCAGACCGGGCTCATCGGGTTCGGATTCTTCGCCACCGTCGGCGTCGCCGTAGCGCTCGGGACCTACACCAAGGCGTCCGAGGACCTGGCGGCGCAGCGCGGCATCGACGTCGCGAACCTCGAGCAGGTCAACCGCCTCATCATCCAGGACATGCAGGATGGCGTGCTGGTGGTCGACCTGAACGGCGTCGTGCGCGGCCACAACGCCCAGGTGACGCGGCTGCTCGGCGGGTTCGGGCGCATGCGGGGCGGGATGCGCCTCGCGGAATTCTCCGGCACGCTGCACGACTACTGGAGACGATGGCAGGAGGACTACGCCGAGGCGCTGCCGCCGTTCAAGGTCGAGCCCACCCAGCGCCTGCTGCGCGTGCGCCTCGTGCGCATCGGGTCCGGCCTCAATGGCGGGACGCTGATCTACCTCGAGGACCTGGGACGCGCGCAGACCGAAGCCCAGCAGATGAAGCTGGCGGCGATGGGACGGCTGACCGCCTCGATCGCGCACGAGGTGCGCAACCCGCTGTCCGCGATCAACCAGGCGGCGCAGCTGCTCGAGGAGGACGGCGCCGTCGTGCCCGAGGGCCAGCGCCTGCTCACGATGATTCGCAACAATGCGAAGCGGATCGATCGGATCGTCGGCGAAGTCCTGCAACTCAATCGGCGCGACCGCCAGCAGCCGGAGGTGATCGCGCTCGCCGAGTTTCTGCGCTCGCTGACCGACGAAATCGTGCAGGCGGAAAACATGCCGCCCGGCGGCGTGCTGATGCAGGTTCCCGACGACCTCACGGTCATCTTCGATCGCGGGCATTTGAACCAGATCGCGTGGAACCTCATTCGCAACGCCTGGCAGCATTGCCAGAAAAAGGAAGGCAGCATCCGCATCGCCGCGCGCGCCGGCTACATGGGCGACGCAGTGATCTGCGAACTGGCCGACGACGGGCCGGGCATTCCCGCCGAATTGCGCGGGCAGATCTTCGAACCCTTTTTCACGACGCGGCCCGGCGGCACGGGTCTAGGCCTGTACATCGCCCGCGAGCTCGCCGACGCCAACGGCGCGGCGCTGGAGCTGCTCCCCAAGGGCCCGGGCGCCCATTTCCGGATGACGATGAAACGCGCAGTCACCCCTGCGTAGAAAACCGAGGTAATCCATGTCCCGCCGAATCCGCGGTCAACCGAAAGTGCTCGTCATCGACGACGAGCCCGACCTGCTCGAGCTGCTCGAGCTCACGCTGTCCCGCATGGGGCTCGACACCACGCGCGCCGAGACGGTCGCGGAGGCGATCCGCCTGCTCGACAAGGAACCGTACGACCTCTGCCTCACCGACATGCGCCTGCCCGACGGCGAGGGGCTGCGCGTGGTCGAGCACATCAACCAGAAGGGCCTCGACGTCCCGGTCGCCGTGATCACCGCCTACGGCAGCGCCGAGAACGCGGTCGCCGCGTTGAAGGCGGGCGCCTTCGACTATCTCGCGAAGCCGGTCGCGCTGGAGCAGCTGCGCGCGCTCGTCAAGCAGGCGCTGAAAGTCCCCGAAAAGGCGCAGGTCGTCACCAGTTACCAGCTCCTCGGCGAATCGCCGGCGATGATGCAGGTGCGCGGTCTCATCGACCGTCTGTCGAAGAGCCAGGCACCGGTGTTCATCAACGGCGAATCCGGCAGCGGCAAGGAGCTTGCGGCGCGCCTCATCCACGCGCTCGGGCCCCGCGGCGAGCAGCCGTTCATCGCGGTCAACTGCGGCGCCATCCCCGAGAACCTGATGGAGAGCGAGTTCTTCGGCTACAAGAAAGGCGCGTTCACCGGCGCGGAGGCCGACCGCGACGGATTTTTCCATGCCGCGAACAACGGCACGCTGTTCCTCGACGAAGTGGCCGATCTGCCGCTGCCGATGCAGGTCAAGCTGTTGCGCGCGATCCAGGAAAAGAAGGTGCGCAAGGTCGGCGCGACGACCGAAGAGCCGGTCGACGTGCGGATCATCAGCGCGACTCACAAAAAGCTCGGAGCGTTGGTCGAAACGGGCGAGTTCCGGCAGGATCTCTACTATCGCCTGCACGTGATCGAGCTCGCGATGCCGAGCCTGCGCGAGATGCGCGAGGACATCCCGGGCATCGCCAACGCGATCCTCGCGCGGCTGTCGCGCGGCAACCCGGCGCAGCTCGATGCCGAAGCGGTCATCGCGCTCGAGCGCTATCCGTTCCCCGGCAATGTGCGCGAGCTGGAGAACATCCTCGAGCGCGGGCTGTCGCTGGCGGCGGATCCGCAGCAGATCACCGCCGACGACCTGCACCTGACGCCGGTCGCCGACGATCCCGAGTTTGCCGTTACGGCGGGCGACAAGTGGCCGCTGCAGGACTATCTCGATCGCGTGGAGCGCGCGTCGATCAACGAAGCGCTCGAGAAGACTCGCTACAACCGGACGGCGGCGGCGAAGCTGCTGGGGATCACCTTCCGCGCGATGCGCTACCGGATGGAGCGGCTGGGCATCAAGTAGCCCGCGGGTGAGCGCGCCGTCGAACGTTCTTTCGTCGTGCGCGCCTGCGTTCCGGGGATTGCTGGTCGCCGCCTTCCTCGTACTCTGCTGGCATTACGCGTCCGACCTCAACCTCTGGGGCGACGAAGCGTATTCCCTCGGTTTCGTCGAGGGCCGGATTGCGTTCGCGGATCCGAGTCACCTGCCTACGTATTACGCGCTGCTGAAGCTGCTGACGTCGCTGGTTCCGAGCACGAACGAACTGGCGCTGCGGATGCTGCACGCCCTCGCGTTCGCGCTTGGCCTGCTGTTCGGCGCAACCGCCGTGCGGCGCCTGACGGGAAGCGCGGCGATCGCCCTGGTCTCGCTCGGTGTCGCAGTCTTGTTGCCGGAATTCCATTTCTACGCAACGAACCTGCGCATGTATTCGCTCGTCTTCCTCGCCACGATGGCGAACGTCGACGCGGTCAGCGGGCTTGCCGAGGGGGATGGAACGCCTTCGTCGACCAAGCTCGCCTGGTACGTCGTCAGCGGGGCGGCGCTGGTGGCGATCGACTTTCCCGGATTGTTCTATTTCGCAATTGGCGCCGCCTACCTCGCCGTGAAGTGGCTGCGGGCACGACGCTGGAAGCTCTTGCCGCTACTGGCCCTGCCGCTGTTGCCGCTTGTGGGGTTCTTCCTTGCAAACAGGCCGCTCATCACGGACCTTTTACGTTGGGACCCGGAGGGAGATGAGGCCGCCTTTTTTGCGAGCGCCTTCGACTTTCTCCAATTAACGTATCTCCGCTTCCGGCCCGGTCTCGAACTCGTTTACGCCGCTCCGCTCCCGACATCGATCGCGCTGGTTCTCCCCCCGACGCTCTTCGCGGTCATCCTGTCATGCGCGTTCCGGCAGGCCGCCGGTGTGCGCGGAAGGCCATCCGCGGAACCGCTGATTCCGCTGCTGGCGCTCGCCTGGATCCTCCTTGTCCCCACCGGTTTCACGTTCACGCGGCTCTTCCTGCCCAGTCAGTTTTTCATGGTCGTGGTCCTGGTCCGGGCCACGCGATTGCCGGGGAAGGCGTTACGCACGGCCGCGACGGCGGCCGTGATCGTGGTGGTACTGGTCAATCTGTATCAGGCGCTGATCCCGACCTACCGGCTTGATAGCGTCATTCCCTACCGGCAGATCGCCGACGATGTCGCCGCCATCTCCGTGGCCGAAGGCATCGAAACCATCATGGCATCGAACAACAGCCTCAACGTCGAATCGATGAGGCGATACATGAATCGTCACACCGACGGCGGGCGGATTCGCTTCCTCGCTGTAGACGACGCCGAGCTCGCGCGGCGCGCGACGGAGCTGAACGGAAGACCCTTTCTCTTCATCTCGCACATGGGGGGAAGGGGTGCGTTCATCGACATCCACCAACTCCCGCATGGAACGCCGCGGCTGGTTCGCGGTTATGTACCGTTGCGGAACCTGCCCTACAACGATCTTTGGAAGCGACGGTACACGGAGCGCGCCGATCAGCCCGATGCGATCGATGTCTGGATCGTGCGCTGAAGCCGCGGACCCTCGCTTACAATCCCCGAATGATGACTGGACGCAGCGGACGCAGCTCGACTCGACGCCTCGCAATCGACGACGGCGGCTACGCCAATCTCGCGCGGCAGATCCGGTCTCCCAATCATGACGCGAGGCCGGCCGGCACGCCGGTCACGCTGGTCGTGATTCATGGCATCTCGGTTCCCACCGGCGTATTCGTCGGCGATGGAGTCGAACGCCTCTTCACTAATCGCCTCGACCCGGTATCCGACCCGCATTACTCGACGATTGCGCATCTGCGCGTGTCCGCCCATTTCCTGATTCGCCGCGACGGCGGGCTCGTCCAGTTCGTCTCCTGCGACGACCGCGCGTGGCACGCGGGCGCTTCGTCGTGGCAGGGGCGCGAGCGTTGCAACGACTTCTCGATCGGCATCGAGCTCGAAGGCGCCGACGACGTTCCCTACGTGCCCCCCCAGTACACGATGCTCGCGCGGCTACTGAAGGCGCTGGCGCGGCGGTACCCGCTCGAGCACGTGGTGGGCC
>JBDTLY010000279.1:0-4886 GCA_039934535.1 Casimicrobiaceae bacterium
CCCGCCGCGCGATATTCGATGCACTCCGATAGTGCATTCGCCGGTGAAACGACGGATTGATTCAGGTCAACTTAGCGGCAACCTCCTAGGGAAGCGATTTTTCGATCACGATCGCGATGCCGGAAGTCCCGATCTTGACCGGCGCCGACAGGCCTTCGAAATCGCCGCTCTGCGGAATCGCCTGCCCGGATTTGGAAACGCGAGCGCCGACGACGACGTCGGGGAAATTGGCCAGCGACATGTTCGGCGCCATCGCCATCGAGTCGTCGAGCGTGAACGTGATGGGGAGGTCGCGCACCTGCTTCTTCAGGATGGCGAGCGGCATTTTCGGGCCCTGCGCGGCGCGCGCGAACACGAAGACGACGTCGTCGGGCGACGCCTTCGCGGCAAGCGCGGGGGCCAGCGTCACGGTTCCGGCCACCGCGGCGCGGCCGGTCGCAGCGGCGGGAGGCGTGGCAGGCGCGACCGCCGGCGCCTTGGCCATCGCGGGCGGCGGCAGCGCGGGCCCCGCCTTGACGCCACCGAGCTCGCGCGCTTCCGCGATGCTGGAGTCGATCGATTGCGCGAGCGGGGAGCCCGACGGCACGGTGGCCTTCATCTGCTCCCAGTACGTCACGGCCTGCGCGTAATCCTTGCGGTCGAACGCGGCGGTGCCGGCGAGCGCCAGCGCCTTCCATTGCGCCGGATCGATGGCGAGCGCGCGCGCGACCAACTCCATCGGCTTGCCCTGCAGCGTGCCGCCCTGCGCCGCGGCGAGGGCATCCGCGTAGTCGGCGAGCAGACCGGCTTCCCCGGGAACGAGGGCCGTGGCGTGCTCGAAGGCGTCCGCCGCCTCCGGATACCGGTTGATCTGGTAATACGTGCGCGCAAGAACGACCCAGCCTTCGGCTTGACCGGGATCTTTCGCGAGACGCGCCTTCACTTCCGCGATCATTTTTTCGATCTGTTCCGGCGAGACGTCGTGCTGCGCGCCGCCGGCCGCGGCAGTTTCGGCATTCCGGACCGAGAGCGGCGCGAACGCGGTGAAATTGCCGAGCGCGACGTAGATCAGCAGCGCGCCGAGCGGCAGCGAGCCGGCCACGATCGCCGCGGTCCACGCGCCCGCTGTGGAAGGCGCCGGCGCCGCAGCACCGGGCTGCGCCTTCGATTCCTCGAGCACGCGCCCTTCGAGCTCCCGGCGCGCCTGCTCGTATTGCTCGCGCGGCATCACGCCGGTGCCGAGATCGGTCTCGAGCTCCTTCAACTGGTCGCGCAGGATCGAGACGTTCGATGCCTCGCGCGCAACCCCGGGTCCCGTGGCCCCGCGCAGGAGCGGCACCAGGATCCACGCGAGCGCGGCGGCGACCATCATGGCGGCGATGACGACGAAGGCGATCATGTGTCGACTTTCCCGTCGTCGCCGTCGAGCAGGCGCTTCGCGCGCTCGCGCTCTTCGTCGGTCAGCGGCGCTTCGGCGGCCGGCTGGCGGCGCAAGTTGCGCAGCAGGATGAAGAGGCCGCCGAGGAGCAGCAACGCCGGCCCCGCCCAGAGCAGCACGGTCGTCGCCTTGAACGGCGGATCGTACAGGACGAAGTCGCCGTAACGGTCGACCATGTAGGTGAGGATCTCGTCGTCAGTGCGCCCCCCGGCGATCTGCTCGCGAATCTGCCCGCGCAGGTCGTTCGCGAGCTCGGCGTTGGAGTCGGCGATGGTCTGGTTCTGGCAGACGAGGCAGCGCAGCTTGTCGGCGAGCTTGACCGCGCGCTTGGCCTTCACCGGATCCATTTCGGTGGGCACGGCGTCGGCGGCGCTACCGTTCTGCGCGACCAGTGCGCAGAGCAGGAACAGCATCGGCAGGAGCATCGACGCGCGGCGCATCAGGATTTCTGCAGTTCTGCGATCAACGGAAGGATCTTCTTCGTGAGGGCTTCCTGCGTGATCGGGCCGATCTGCTTGTAGCGAATCGCGCCGGTCTTGTCGATGAGGAAGGTCTCGGGAACGCCGTAGACGCCGAAGTCGATGCCCACGCGCCCGTCGCGGTCCATCACCGACGCCGTGTACGGATCGCCGTTTTCGGTGAGCCAGCGCTTGCCGGCCGCCGGCTCGTCCTTGTAGTCGAGCCCGATGATGGGCACGATCTTTTCTCTCGCCAGCGCGACGAGCAGCGGATGCTCCTCGCGGCACGACACGCACCACGACGCCCAGACGTTCATGAGCCAGACCTTGCCCTTCATGTCGGCCGTGCCCAGTGCCTGCTGCGGCGCGTGCAGCTGGGCGAGGGTGAACGCCGGCGCAGGCTTGCCGATCAGCGGCGATGGCACTTCGCGCGGGTCTCGCCAGAGCCCGGCGAACAGGAATCCCGCCAGCACCACGAAAATGGCGAGCGGAATCAGCATCCGCCGGTTCATTGCGCGCCCTTCGCCGCGGCGCTGCGCGGAAGCATCGCATCGCGCTCTGTCTGCATGCGGTAGCGCCGGTCGGACAGCGCCAGGAATCCGCCGATCGCCATCATGATGAAGCCGAACCAGACCCAGGTGATGAACGGCTTCGAGTACACGCGAATGATCCACGCGCCGCCGTCGACCGGCTCGCCCATCGACACGTAGATGTCGCCGAAGGGGCCGCTGTCGATCGCCGCGTTGGTCATCGGATTACCGCCCGCGTTGTACAGGCGCTTTTCCGGATAAAGCGTCTCGACGTACGTGCCGTTGCGGCTGACGACGACCGTGCCGCGCGTCGCCTGGTAATTCGGGCCGCGCTGCGGCGTGACGCCGTCGAAGCGGAACACGTAGCGCGCGACGGCAACGGTGTCGCCGACGTTCATCTTGACGTCGCGCTCGGTCTCGTAGCCCTTGACCATCGTGATGCCGACGACGCACACCGCGATGCCGAGGTGCGCGGTGACCATGCCCCAGTAGCTGCGCGGCTGGCGCCGCAGTTGTGCCGCGATGCCGCCGCCGGCGCTGCGCAGCCTTTCGAGGACGCCGGCGAAGGTCGCCGCGACGATCCAGAAAGCGAGCAGGAGGCCGAACGCGACGCCGGGCTTCCATTCACCGGTGGCGAACGGCACGAGCACCGCCGTGACGACGCTCACGATTGCAGCCCAGCGCAACCGTTGCACGAGATCGGGAATCGACGCCTGCTTCCAGCGCGCCAGCGGCCCGACGCCCATCAGGAAAAAGAGCGGCGTCATCAGCGGCACGAACACGGAGTCGAAGTACGGGGGCCCGACCGAGAGCTTGCCGAGGTTGAGCGCGTCGATGAACAGCGGGTAGAGCGTGCCCAGCAGCACGGAACCGGCGGCCGCGATCAGCAGCGCGTTGTTCGCGAGCAGCGCCATCTCGCGCGACACGAGCGCGAAGCGGGCTCCGACGCCGACTTTTGGCGCGCGGATCGCGTAGAGCGTCAGCGAGCCGCCGATCACGATCACCAGGAACGCGAGGATGAATACGCCACGCTTCGGATCGGTGGCGAATGCGTGCACCGAGGTCAGCACGCCGGAGCGCACGAGGAAGGTGCCGATCAGCGACAGGGAAAAGGCGCAGATTGCGAGCAGCACCGTCCAGTTGCGGAACGTCCCGCGCTTCTCCGTCACCGCGAGCGAATGCAGGAGCGCCGTCCCGACGAGCCACGGCATGAACGACGCGTTCTCGACCGGGTCCCAGAACCACCAGCCGCCCCAGCCCAGCGTGTAGTACGCCCACCAGCTGCCGAGCATGATGCCGATCGTGAGGAAGCTCCAGGCGAGCGTGGTCCAGGGGCGCGACCAGCGCGCCCACGTCGCGTCGAGGCGGCCCCCGAGCAGCGCGCCGATGGCGAAGGCGAACGCGACGGAGAAGCCGACGTAGCCCATGTAGAGCATCGGCGGATGAATGACCATGCCGGGGTCCTGCAGCAGCGGGTTGAGGTCGCGGCCGTCGGCGGGCACCGGGAACAGCCGCTCGAACGGATTCGACGTCGTCAGCATGAAGAGCAGGAACCCGACGCTGACGAGTCCCATCACGCCGATGACGCGGGCGGCCATCTCGTCCGGCAAATGGCGGCTCTTGAGCGAGACGGCGAGTGTCCAGCTCGAGAGCATGAGCACCCACAGCATCATCGAGCCCTCGTGCGAGCCCCAGGTCGCCGCGAACCGGTACTGGATCGGCAGCTGCGAATTCGAGTTGGTGGCGACGTTCAGCACCGAGAAGTCGCTGCTGAGGAACGAGTAGGCGAGGCAGCCCCAGGCGATGGCGATGAACAGGAACTGTCCCTGCGCGACGGGGCGCGCGAGCGCCATCCACGCGGGGATGCGGCGGGTGGCGCCGGCGAGCGGCAGCGTTCCCTGGACGATCGCCAGCAGGAACGCGAGGATCAAACTTAGATGTCCGAGCTCGGGGATCATGGGATTGCCTTCTGCGTCATGGCTTCAGGGTTCGCGCGGCCTGCTCGGCCACGGCGGCGCCTTGCGCCTTGTTGATCGCGTCGGCCGCGGCGGGCGGCATGTAGTTCTCGTCGTGCTTCGCCAGGACCTCGGTCGCGTGGAACATGCCGTCGCCTTCGAGCTTGCCCTGCGCGACCACACCCTTCCCCTCCTTGAAGAGGTCGGGCAGGATTCCCTTGTACACGACGGGAACTGTCCTTGCGGTGTCGGTGATGCCGAAGCGCACGGTGAGCCCGTCGGACTCGCGCTTGAGGCTGTTCTCCACGACCATGCCGCCGATCCGGAACGCGCGGCCATGCGGCGCCTCGTTCGCGGCGATCTGAGTCGGCGTGAAGAAGAAGACGAGGTTCGACTGGAACGCGTTCAGGACGAGCGCCGCGGCGACGCCCAGCATCCCCACGCCGGCGCCGATCCAAAGGAATCGCCGATGCCGCGCCTTCATTTCGCTGCCTCGGCTTCGACGACGGCGCGCGTTTCCGCCAGC
>JBDTLY010000280.1:0-4880 GCA_039934535.1 Casimicrobiaceae bacterium
GGCAGCTCCAAGCACAACAACGAGCAGGCGTACCTGATGCGCAAGTTCGTGTCGTACTGGGGCACGAACAACTGCGACCACCAGGCGCGGATCTGCCACTCGACCACGGTCGCCGGCGTAGCCAACACCTGGGGCTACGGCGCGATGACCAATTCGTACAACGATATGCAGAACACGAAGTGCGCGATGTACATCGGCAGCAACGCCGCCGAGGCGCACCCGGTGTCGATGCTGCACATGCTGCACGCGAAGGAAACGGGCGCGCGGATGATCGTCGTGGATCCGCGCTTCACGCGCACCGCTGCGAAGGCCGACGAGTTCGTACGTATCCGTTCCGGAACCGACATCGCGTTCCTGTTCGGCATGCTGTACCACATCTTCAAGAACGGCTGGGAGGACAAGCAGTACATCCACGATCGCGTCTACGGCATGGACAAGGTCAAGGACGAGATCATGACCAAGTGGACGCCCGACAAGGTCACGGAAGTCTGCGGCGTGCCGGAAGCCCAGGTGTACAGGGTGGCCGAGATGATGGCCAAGAACCGCCCGTCGACCGTCGTCTGGTGCATGGGCCAGACGCAGCACACGACCGGCAATGCGATGGTCCGCGCCTCGTGCATCCTGCAACTCGCGCTCGGCAACGTCGGTGTCGCGGGCGGCGGCACGAACATTTTCCGTGGCCACGACAACGTGCAGGGCGCGACCGACGTCGGCCCGAACCCCGACTCCCTGCCGGGCTACTACGGCGTCGCTGCCGGCGCGTGGAAGCACTTTGCGGCGGTGTGGGGCGTCGACTACGATTGGATCAAGAAGCAATTCGCCGACGGCATGATGGAAAAGCCCGGCATGACGGTCTCGCGCTGGATCGATGGCGTTTTGCTGCCCAATGACGTGATCGATCAGGGACCGAATCTCCGGGGCATGGTGTATTGGGGCCATGCGCCGAACAGCCAGACGCGCGGCATGGAGATGCAGGCGGCGATGCAGGCGCTGGATCTGCTGGTCGTGATCGATCCCTACCCGTCGTCCACCGCTGCGATGGCGGCGATGCCGCCGTCGGAGCAGGCGCTCAAGATACTGAGCGACGCCGGCAAGAAGCCCAATCCGAACCGGGCGGTCTATCTGTTGCCGGCGTGCACTCAATTCGAGACGTCCGGCTCGGTCACGGCGTCGAACCGCTCGCTGCAGTGGCGCGAGCGGGTCATCTCGCCGATGTTCGAATCGCAGACCGATCACGCGATCATGGTGGCGTTCGCGAAGAAATTCGGCTGGGATAAGGAGTTCGTCAAGAACTACCAGATGTGGAAGCCGGATGGCGACGCCAAGTTCGAGGAGCCCACGCCAGAGTCGATCCTGAAGGAAATCAACCGCTCCACCTGGACGATCGGTTACACGGGGCAATCTCCGGAACGCCTGAAGCTGCACATGAAAAACATGGCGACCTTCGACGTCAAGTCGCTGCGCGCGAAAGGCGGCCCGTGCGACGGCGACTATTTCGGATTGCCGTGGCCATGCTATGGCACGCCCGAACTCAAGCATCCCGGCTCGCCGAACCTGTACCAGACGAGTCGCAACGTCATGGATGGCGGCGGAAACTTCCGCGCGAATTTCGGCATCGAGCGAGAAGGCGTCAGCCTCCTGGCCGAGGATGGCTCCTGTTCGCTCGGCGCCGACCTCACGACGGGGTACCCTGAGTTCGACCACGTGCTCCTGAAAAAGCTTGGCTGGTGGGACGAATTGACCGACGTCGAGAAGAAGGCGGCCGAAGGAAAGAACTGGAAGACGGACCTCTCCGGCGGCATTCAGCGCGTCGTATTGAAGAACCACAGCTGCCATCCATTTGGCAATGCCAAGGCACGTGCGATCGTCTGGAACTTCCCGGACGGCATTCCGCAGCATCGCGAGCCCTTGTATTCGCCGCTGCCGGATCTTGTCGCGAAGTACCCGACGCACGCCGACAAGATGGCGTTCTGGCGGCTGCCGACACGATTCAAGTCGTTGCAGGACAAGAACGTCGCCGACGGCGTGGCCAAGAATTTCCCGCTGATCCTCACGAGCGGCCGCCTGGTCGAATTCGAAGGCGGTGGCGAGGAGACCCGGTCGAATCCGTGGCTCGCCGAGTTGCAACAGGAAAATTTCGTCGAGATCAATCCCAAGGACGCCAACGACCGCGGCGTCAAGGACGGCGAATATGTCTGGGTGAAGTCGCCGACCGGCGCGCAGATCAAGGTGAAGGCGTTGGTCACCGAGCGCGTCGCCGCGGGCACCACGTTCGTCCCGTTCCACTTTTCGGGATGGTGGCAGGGCAAGGACATGCTGGAGTTCTACCCCGAGGGAGCGCATCCGATCGTCCGCGCGGAAGCCGTCAACACGGCGACCACGTACGGCTACGACGCGGTGACGATGATGCAGGAATCCAAGACGACGCTCTGCCAGGTCGCCAAGTTCACCGCGTAAGGCGCGAGGAGACTCACCATGGCACGAATGAAGTTTCTCTGCGACGCCGAGCGCTGCATCGAGTGCAACGGCTGCGTCACCGCGTGCAAGCAGGAGCACGACATCCCGTGGGGCGTGAACCGACGGCGCGTGGTCACGATCAATGACGGCGTTCCCGGCGAGCGTTCGGTTTCGGTCGCGTGCATGCACTGCTCGGATGCGCCCTGCATGGCGGTGTGCCCGGTCGACTGCTTCTACCGCACCGACGACGGCGTCGTGCTGCACGACAAGGACCTCTGCATCGGCTGCGGCTACTGCTTCTACGCCTGCCCGTTCGGCGCGCCGCAGTTTCCGCAGGCGGGCGCGTTCGGCGTGCGCGGCAAGATGGACAAATGCACGTTCTGCGCCGGCGGACCGGAGCCGAACGGATCGGAAGCGGAGTACAAGAAGTACGGCCGCAACCGGCTGGCCGAGGGCAAGCTGCCTGTCTGCGCCGAGATGTGCTCGACCAAGGCGCTGCTCGGTGGCGACGCGGATGTCCTTTCCGACATCTATCGCGAGCGCGTGGTCAATCGCGCGGCGCGCGGCACGCCGAGCATGCCGCCGTGGGGTTGGGACACCGCGTACGGGCGTCCTGATGCCGCCAAGCCGCCGGCACCCGCGGCGACCGGCGGAGCGAAGTCATGACGCGGCGCGCGTGGCTGGCGCTTGGCAGCGCCCTGGCGGCGCTCGGGCTCGCGGGATGTGGCGAGCGGCCTCAGGTAGTCCAGTACAAGCAGGGCAACTATCAGGGCAAGCCCGACGAAAGGGCGTGGGCGGGCAAGCCGTGGGACGGCAACCAGAAGGAATGGGAGCTTGCGATCAACACGCGCAACCAGAACCAGAACGAATACAAGCGGATCCGTTGATCGCCGCGAAGGAGCAAGCGTGAGTCGATCCCATTTGCGCGCTGCGGTCGCGTTCGCGGCAGTGTTTGCGTTGGCGGCGGGCCTTGCGTCGGCGCAATCGCCGGCGGTGAATCCGAAGGAAGCGTCCCAGGCGACGGCCGAGCAGCAGCGGCAGGTCACGCAGCCGCTGAACAATGCACCGGTGTGGAAGGAAATTCGCTCCGGCGAACAGCAGATCACGACGGTTCGCGGTCGCGAGACGAACGTGCTGATCCAGCCCCAGGGCCAGACGTGGCGCGCGCTGCGCGTGCCGATCATTTTCTGGGGCGGCGTTATCCTGGCGCTGGCGGTCGGCGGGCTCGCGGTGTTCTACCTGTGGCGCGGCTCGATGGCCGTCGCGCGGAAGCCGGGTGACCGCGTCATCCAGCGCTTTTCGCCGATGGACCGTTACGCCCACTGGACCGTTGCGATCACCTGGGTGACGCTCGCGATCACCGGGCTCATCCTGTCGCTCGGCAAGGCGGTGCTGCTGCCGCTCATCGGCTACACGTTGTTCTCCTTTCTCGCGACCCTTGCGAAGACGCTGCACAACTTCATCGGGCCGGTCCTGATCATCGGCGTGCCGTGGCTGTTCATCCGGTTCGTGCGCGACAACGGCATCAGCGGCGAGGACATTCGCTGGTTCATGGGTATCAAAGGGTACTTCACGGGGCACGAGCATCCGTCGGGCAAGTTCAATGCGGGCGAGAAGCTGGTGTTCTGGCTCGTGCTGGTCCTCGCGTCGACGGTGCTGATCGTCACCGGGCTCATCCTGCTGTTCCCGAATTTCGACCAGCTGCGCTCGACGATGCAGGTCGCAAACGTTATCCACATGGTCGCCGCCTACCTGTCGATCGCGCTCGCCCTGGTGCACATCTATCTCGGCACCCTCGGGATGGACGGCGCGTACCGCGCGATGCGCGACGGCTACGTCGATGCGTCCTGGGCCGAGCATCACCATCTGCTTTGGTACAAGGACGTCGTGGCCGGCAAGGCCCACGAGAAATTCGTCGTGCCGGGCGAACCACCGCAAGCCGAGCGCGCCGTTCCGCGCACCCGACCGGCATGAATATCCTGGAATAGAGGGGACAAGAAATGACGACGCTTCGCGCATTGATCGCCGCGGCACTCGTGGTCGGCATGTTCGGCATGGCAGTGGCCAAGTTGCCGCCGCCGGCGCCGTTGACCGACGCGCAAAAGGCCGCCGCCGAGGAAAAGAAGGCAAAGGACGCCGCGACCGCGGAGGCCGCGAAGGCGCAGCAGGCGAAGGCCGAGGATCGCGTCGCCACCCGTTACTTCGCCGACATGAAGGTGAAGGGCAAGGCCGTTTCGCCGCCACAGGCATTGCCTGCCGCCGCCGCGCCTGCCGCGCCCGCGAAGCCCGGGGCGCCGACGCCGACCGCCGCGGCCGTTGCACCAAAAAAATAGCGGCGCCTAACGGGTTAGACAACGCGGGGGCTTCGGGCCCCCGCAGTCATTCCTGTTGCCGAAATAGCGATGGTCGACACGAAATCCTGA
>JBDTLY010000281.1:0-4865 GCA_039934535.1 Casimicrobiaceae bacterium
CGCATTCTGCGGCGCATCGAAATGCCACTTGCAATGCCGGTGATCATCGCGGGCGTTCGCACCTCGGTGATCATCAACATCGGCACGGCTGCACTTGCCTCAACCGTCGGGGCAAAGAGTCTCGGCACACCGATCATCGTCGGGCTTTCCGGCTTCAACACCGCCTACATCATTCAGGGTGCCATCGTCGTCGGCCTGCTGGCGATCGTTGTCGATCTTGGCTTCGACCGCCTGCTTCGCTTCCTCGACCGCTGGCGCGACGGCACAACGGACGTTGCGCGCGCGAACACCGGACAATTCCACAGCGCCTAGCGCTGCCGCACGTTACTTTTTCGGCAGCGTTGTCGAGAACGTATTGCCGAAGTTATTGCCTTCCAGAAGGTTGCCCCCGACCGATACCACAAAAGCGCCCACACCCGCGTTATTGCCGATAATCGTCGTATTCGACACCCGGGCGGCATCGGATGCACCACCGCCGATACCGACGCCGATGCCTCCGCTGCCGTTATTCGTGATCGACGAATTGGCGACGCTGAAAGTTCCGTGACCAACCGCATTGGCGCCCTGAATTCCCGATTGCGAATTATTGGAGATGACGCTGCTTTCGACATCGAGGCTTGGCGTGTCCGAGGCGTTGAAACTGCCCACGACGACCCCGGTCAGATTGCCGGTGGACTCGCTGTCGCGCATCGACGCCCTGGCATTGAATACCCAAAGCCCGTTTTGGTTGCCCTCCAGCCGTACCCGATCCAGTGCGGCATACCCTGGTGTCGTGGAACTCGAAAGGTCGATGCCGTCGAAGTTATTGCGGACAATCGTATCCGTGACAAAGACCTTGCCCGGGGTTGTCGTCGAAATTCCAGTCCCCGTCATCCCGCTGACCGCGCAACTCTCGATGCGCGTTGTACCGAGGGAATTTGACGAGATGCCGACGGACCCGCCCAGCCCGACGAGGGTGAGGCCGCGCAGCACCACGACGTCGCTTGCACTGCCATTGACGGTGATACCCGCTCCGCTGAATACGGTAACGCCCGCGTACACGCCGGACGGAGAGATTATCGATACCGATTGGTTGATGGAGACGCCGCCATAACCGCCCGAATCGAGGACGATGACTTCCCCCCCAGCAGCGACGACCGCGATTGCCGCACCGAACGAACGGCAAGGCGCCGTGAGCGCACAGGGATTGGCGTCATTGCCCCCCGTTGCGACGAAAGTGCGCTGCGGGCTGAGCGCAACTGCGGGGCCCGCAAATGCGGCGAGCACGGCGCCGCAGACAAGGCCGGACAGACGCAAACGATGGATCATGACTTGAGACTCCTTGAATTGGGTTGGCGTGCACGGCATTGTTGGCGGCCGCGCGCGGATATCGCAGAGCTTACCGGAATCGGAGGGCAGGGGTAGACTTCCGCAGCCACCTTGGCGCCGGAGCCAGGGTCGCCTGACCGAAACACGCCGAATGCCGATCTCACGCCGACACATCCTTGCCGCGATGGGCTACGCAGCCCTCTCGTGGCCGCTCGCCACGCGTGCGCAGAAGGCCCCCGCGATTGCGCGCGTCGGCTATCTCTCCGTCGGGTCTGCGCAGACAAATGCCGCTTTTCTCGGCGCGTTGAAGGACGCGCTGCGCGATCTGGGTTATGTCGAAGGCAAGAACATCACTTTCGACGTCGAGTGGGCGGGCGGCCGAACCTACGAATTCCCGAAACTTGCCGCGTCGCTCGTAAAGTGGAAACCGGACGCGATCGTCACCACGTGCATCCCATCGACCAAAGCTGCCAAGCAGGCGACGGGGATAATTCCGGTGGTGATGTCGGTCGATGGCGATCCGGTCGCGTCCGGCGTCGTGGCAAGCCTCGCGCATCCAGGCGCCAACGTGACGGGCTCGTCGACGCTGTTCGAATTGCTGATTCCCAAATGGCTGGAACTGATCCTGCAGGCAACGCCGCAGGCGAAGCGCATTGCAATGCTGCGCAATCCGGAAAATGCGGTGGACCCGTATTTCTGGGCGTTGTCGGAAGCGGCGGCCAAGCGGGCCGGCGTGACCGTCGTTCCCGTCGAGGCAAGCGTGCGCGCGGACCTCGGCGGCGCGTTTGCAGAAATGAAAAAGCAGAATGCCGACGCACTCATCGTCATGACCGAGGCATTCATCGCGGGTCAAGCGGACCTGATTGTCCCGCTTGCCGAGCGTTACCGCCTCCCCGCGATCTACGGCTTCCGTGAATTCGCCGAGGCGGGCGGACTCATGAGCTACGGCTTGAGCTATCGCGATTACTTCAAAGGCGTGGCGCGCTATGTCGACGCTGTCCTCAAAGGGACGAAACCCGCCGACCTGCCGGTCGAACAGCCGACCAAGATCGAGCTCGTCGTCAACCGGCCTGCCGCGCATAAGCTGGGCCTCAAGCTGTCGCCCCAACTCCTGGCCCGCGCGGACCGGGTGATCGAATGACGACCCGGCGGGCGTTTCAGCGGTTTCTTGCCGGCGCGCTGTTGGCGGGGCCGGCCGCAGTCGCTGCTGCTGCGCGCGGATGAGTTAATTCAATGATTCGACAACGGGAGAGTTCATCATGAGACGTCGATTCCTCGGTCAGGCCATCGGACTTTCCCTCGCAGGACTCGTCGGGGCGCGTGTCGCGGATGCGCAGCAACCGAAGGGCAAGCCGCGCGTCGCCTACGTGTTCATCTTCAAGGAAGGCCCGTCGTCGCCGTTCGTGCAGTCGTTCACGGACGGCCTGCGGAAGCTGGGGTGGGTCGATGGCCAGAATGTCACCATTGACGTGCGCGATGCCGACGGAAACCCTGACAAGCTGAACGCGATCATGCGCGAGCTCGTGGACTCGAAGGTAGATGTCATCGTGTCGGCCTGCACGCCGGAAGCGAAAGTCGCGGCCAAGTACACGAGCACGATCCCGATCGTGATGGCGGCGGGAGGCGATCCGGTAGCCGCGGGCCTTGCGACAAACTACGCCAGGCCGGGCGCCAACATCACCGGCATTTCGGGAATGATGCTCGACCTGAGCGGCAAGCGCCTTGCCATCCTCAAGGAAGCGTTTCCGGCGATCACGCACGCGACGGTGCTGTGGAATCCCGAGCGGCCCGACAACGTTCCAGAAGTCAAGGCCATGCAGGACGCGGGGAAGACGCTCGGGATTCGCCTCGATTCGCAGCAGGTACGCACGCCTGTCGAACTTGCCGACGCGCTTGAACTTCTGTCGACGACCGGAACCCAGGCCATCCTCAACGCCGGCGATACGCTCCTCGCCAACCAGGCACCAAAGGTGATCGCCTATTGCGCGAACCGGCGGCTTCCGGCGCTGTACGAGTCGCGGTATTGGGTCGACGATGGCGGCCTGATGTCCTACGGACCGAATCTGGCGTCGATGCACTACAACGTGGCGCGCTACGTCGACAAGATCCTGAAAGGCGCCAAGCCGGGCGATCTGCCGATCCAGCAGCCCACTAAGTTCGAGCTGGTCATCAACTTGAAGACCGCGAGCGCCCTCGGATTCAAGATACCGCGGTCCGTGTTGCTGCAGGCGGACGAGGTGGTCCGGTGATAGTTGAGTCCCACCCCTCGGTAGCCCAAACGGTGCTGCCTCATGTCATGCGAAGCCAGTCTCGAAAACATGTTTCGTCGCTCGGCCTGGGATGCCGACCGTATACTTCCGATTCGGATCGGCGCGCTAAGGTCCTTGGTCGTGCGTTCAAGCCTTGAACCGCGTGGGATGATGCTCGCGGGAAGATTTCGATTGAAGATCGAAGGACGACACAGGAACCATGGCGCGCGTTGACGCCGAAGCAGCGGCAGGACCGGGCGCAGAGGTCGCGGACCCGCCCCGCACGCTCCGTGGCCGCTTGTTCCGCAAGTACCTTCTCCTGATTCTGGTACTGGTCGGCGGCGCGGTGCTGGTCTCCGGCGCGATCAGCATTATTTTCTCGTACCAGGAGACGCAGGCGGCGATCGGCGCCATCCAGCGCGAGAAGGCGCTTGCCGCGGCGACGCGGATCCAGCAGTACGTGGAGCGGATTCAGCAGCAGCTCGCCTATGCGTCGCTTCCGCAGATCGATGCCACCGACGTGGAATTGCGCAGAATCGAGTTCAACAAGCTGTTGCGCCAGGTCCCGGACATCACCGACATCGCGCAGCTCGATCCGGACGGTCACGAGCAGATCGCGGTCTCGCGCCTCGCCATGGACCGCATCGGCAGCAGCGACGACCGCTCGAAGGAGCCGGCGTTCCTGAATGCGAAGCGCGGGCAGCCGTGGTTCGGGCCTGTCTACTTCCGCAAGGAAACCGAGCCGTACATGACGATCGCGCTGCGCTCCGGCGGCGACAAGGGTCCGGTGACCATTGCCGACGTGAACCTCAAGTTCATCTGGGACGTGGTGTCGCGCATCAAGATCGGAGAGAAAGGCAAGGCGTACGTCGTCGACAGCCAGGGTTTCCTCGTCGCGGATCCTGACATCGGCCTGGTCCTGCGCAAAACGTCTGTCGGAGAGCTGCCGCACGTAAAGGCCGCGGCCGCGACGACCGCTTTCGACGCGCCGGCGATGGTGTCGATGGATCTCGGCGGGACGCAGGTCCTGACCTCCTTCGCTTCGATCGACCCGCTGGGGTGGACCGTGTTCGTCGAACAGCCGGTCGCTGAGGTCTACGACAAGCTCTACACGTCGATCATCCGCACCGGACTGCTGCTGCTCGGCGCGATGATCATCTCCGCGCTGGGCGCCGCGGCGCTGGCGCGCGGCATGGTGCGTCCGATTCGCACGCTTGACGAAGGCGCGCGGCGCATCGGTTCGGGCGACCTCGACCAGCAGATCGTCGTGCGCACGGGCGATGAGCTCGAAGGGCTGGCCGACCAGTT
>JBDTLY010000282.1:0-4851 GCA_039934535.1 Casimicrobiaceae bacterium
CACGTACGCCGGCAGCGCCGGCACGCGGGCATACGCAGCCCGGCACAGCGACGCTACCGTGGTCGGATCGACGTACACCGTATTGAGCGGCACCGGGAAGCTCGCGTCATCGGTCGACAGATGGTTGCGCGACCATTGCGTGCTCTGCAGCACCGTGCTGCCCCCGAGACCCTTGCCGTCCTTGATCCCCTGAATCACCTGCTGTGCGCAGCTTACGATCGCCGCCGCCGGCTTGAACGCATCGCCGCCATTGACCCAGAGGACGTTCTTCTGATTTCGGTAGCGGTCCCCCACGTACTGCCCATACTTGTAGCAGTTCGCGCTGCTGTTCGCATTCATGTCCGCCGACCAGCCTTCGTTCGCGGCCGACTGGGTGAGCGGCGCCCCAAAGCCGACGTACAGCGGCGTCAGCAGCACCAACATATTCTTCGCGGCCGCCTTGGCCAGTATCGTGTCGACGTATTGAAAGTACACATCGTTGGGCGTCGACAGGTCCGCCACGTCGCTCGCCCCCGCGTACGCACCGCCTCCCAGCTTGCTCACGAATGGCCTGTTGCCATTTCGGTTCGCCGGCGCGGGTGACGCCCCCGCATATGCCTTGTGCTCGACCAGTTCCACCAGCACCGTGTTGACGCCCTTCGCTGCCCGATCCGCGAGGTACGTGTCGACCTCGCTCGTTGTGATCGTCACCAGCAGATCCCACGGCGAGTCCCCTTGCATCCGGAACGGCTTGCCGGCTTGGTCCATCAGCGTGTGTCCGTCGGCCGATACCCTCAGCGGAAACGATACTGCTGCTTCGGCAATCCGCGGTGCCGTGGTGAATGCAAGCAGTAGCAAAGCCGGCACGAAAGCCGCGAATTGGATCCGCGAGGAAAAGCTCCTCGAAATTTGACATCGAAATTCCCTAACCATCGACCCCAATGTCTGCATTAGCGTATTCCTTTGCGCTTGCCAAGTTACGTTCGAGCGGGCGAGCCGCATCAAACCCATCGTCCCAAGTCACGCGCGGTTTTGCCATCGGTTCAGCCGAATTCTCGCGTGGTCCTCATTCCTACAAATTCGTTGACCCGTCGACAACGCAAATGCCTCGCCGAGCACCCTTGGATGAAGACGCCCAAGCATCGACCGTCGGCTCGGCACGGTTACGCCACCCTCCATCTAGCGACGCTTCCCCAACGGATTTCCACCGAATTCCGCGGTGATGGACAGAACGACGGGAGTATCCGCTCCCGAAATTCGACTGAAGGGACGGAACCGTTTTCTGCGGTCCGTGCGTAAAAGGGACCCAAGGTCCCCGGGGCGTGAGGTCGCTAAGATAGCCGCCGGACTACTCGATTTTCTCGCTACATCATTTGATCGGTACTCCTAGCATGCGCTCCCCGACGTTGTTCATCTGTGCGGTACCACACAAGGGGTGCAATTGCCGGTGCGTCGAGTTGCTCCCCGCCCATTCACCCGACCGATAGCGCCTGTTCGTCACTCTTCCGGTCGCAAAGTTCCATCGGCCGGAGCTCGCATCAGATGTCAGACTCGAATTGCCACCCAGCGAACTGCGCATTTTCCCGGGCCTCAGTTCTCAAATCCTGCGGCGTCGAACCGGGCGCGGCCTTTGTCGCTTGCAAGCGCCGCTGCGAATGCGCGCGCTGCGGGGCCGGCGGATTGTGGAACGAACGCCGAGTAGATCGTCTTCAGCTGCAGCGCTTCGGGCAACGGCCCGACGTAGGTCGTGCGATCGACCAGCAGGATCTCGCTCACCTGCGTGACACCGAGGTCAACGTCGCCCCTCTGAATCTTGCGCATCACATCGAGCCCATCGGTCGCCAGGCGGCGCTTGCTGGCGAGCACATCCGCGATTCCGAGCTTGTCGATTAGCGCCGCGAAGTGGCTGCCCGCGGTGCCGCCTGCCGCGGGATCGGTGTAAGCGACCGATTGCGCCGCGACAAGTGCTGCGCGAAAAGCCTCGACGGTGGATATGTCGGGCTTCGGCGCGCCCGCACGAACGGCAATCCCGATGCGCACCGTTCCGAGATCCAACACGGTGCCGAGGATGCCACTCTTCGCCATCGATGCATCGATCCGCGCGCGGGTGTTGACGACGACATCCGGCCGCTCACCAGCGGCGACCCGCGAGTCGACCTTGCCCGCTGTCGCGAAATCGAAGCTGACACGGCTTTTGGTCTCGAGCTCGAATACCTTCGCCGTCTCGACGAGCGGGCCCTTGACGGCGGCCGCGCTCAGCACCTGCACGTCGGCCGCGACTGCCGAATTAGCCGAAAGCGCAATGGCGACGACTATCGACACGACGACGTCAGTTCGCATCATTTCAGCATCGGCAGGTTGAGCTTCTTCGCCTTGGCGACGCCGATCGCGATCTCGTAGCCCGCGTCGGCATGGCGCATCACCCCTACCGCCGGATCGTTCCATAGCACGCGGCCGATCCGCTTCGCCGCGGCGTCGGTGCCGTCGCAGACGATCACGACACCCGCATGCTGCGAATAGCCCATGCCGACGCCGCCGCCATGGTGGAACGACACCCACGTCGCGCCGCCCGCAGTGTTGAGCAAGGCGTTGAGCAGAGGCCAGTCGGAGACGGCATCGGAGCCGTCGGCCATGGATTCGGTTTCGCGGTTGGGCGATGCGACGCTGCCGGTGTCGAGGTGATCGCGGCCGATGACGATCGGCGCCTTGAGCTCGCCTGTCTTCACCATTTCGTTGAACGCGAGGCCGGCGAGGTGGCGCTCGCCGAGTCCGAGCCAGCAGATGCGCGCCGGCAATCCCTGGAAGGCGATCCGCTCGCGTGCCATATCGAGCCACCGATGCAGATGCGCATTTTCGGGAAAGAGTTCCTTGACCTTGCGGTCGGTCTTGTAAATGTCCTCCGGATCGCCGGACAGCGCGACCCAGCGGAACGGGCCCTTGCCTTCGCAGAACAACGGACGGATGTAGGCCGGAACGAAGCCCGGAAACGCGAACGCATCCGTGACGCCCTCGTCGAACGCGACCTGGCGGATATTGTTGCCATAGTCGAACGTCGCGACGCCGCTCTTGTGGAATGCGAGCATCGCGTTCACGTGCGCGACGATCGATTGCTTCGCCGCGGCGACAAGCCCAGCGTGCTGCCGCGGATCCTCCTGCGCGGCCTTCCACTCCGCAACACTCCACCCTACAGGCAGGTAGCCGTGGACGAGGTCGTGCGCTGACGTCTGGTCGGTGACCATGTCCGGCCGCACCTTCCGGCGCACGAGTTCGGGCAGGATTTCCGCCGCATTCCCAAGGAGACCCACCGACACCGGCGACTTGCGCGCACAGGCATGGAGCAGGATGGCAAGCGCATCGTCGAGATCCTTCGCCTGGCGGTCGAGGTAACGCGTCGCGAGGCGCATGTCGATGCGGCTCTGCTGGCATTCGATCGCGAGCATCGACGCGCCCGCCATCGTCGCCGCGAGCGGCTGCGCGCCGCCCATACCGCCGAGACCCGCGGTCAGTATCCACTTGTCGGCGAGCTGTCCGCCGCAATGCTGACGGCCGGCCTCGGCGAACGACTCGTACGTGCCCTGCACGATTCCCTGGCTGCCGATGTAGATCCACGAGCCCGCCGTCATCTGCCCGAACATCATGAGGCCCTTGCGGTCGAGCTCGTTGAAGTGCTCCCACGTCGCCCACTTCGGCACGAGGTTGGAGTTCGCGATCAGCACGCGCGGCGCATCGACATGCGTCTTGAACACGCCGACCGGCTTGCCGGACTGGATCAGCAGCGACTCGTCGTCTTCCAGTTCGCGCAATGCCGCGAGGATCGCGTCGAAGCATTCCCAGTTGCGCGCCGCGCGGCCGATGCCGCCGTAGACGACGAGCTCCTTCGGATTCTCAGCGACTTCGGGGTCGAGGTTGTTCTGGATCATGCGCAGCGCGGCTTCGGTGAGCCAGGATTTCGCGGTTCGCGTGGTGCCCCGGGGCGCGCGAATCACGCGGTCGGCAAAACGGGTGCCGCGCGCCGGGCTCGCCAGCGGTTCGGGATTGTCGCGTTTCATGTCAGGTCTCCAACATATGACGTGAAGTCGCCGCCTTCGACCCGGCGGCGGATCGCTTCCAGGTCCGGCGCGAACGCGCGGTCGCGATCCCAGAACGCGACGTCGGACCGGATCAGCGCGATCGCCTGCGCGAGCTTCGTCGAAGTCTTCAATGGCCGTCGCAGCTCCACGCCCTGCGCCGCGGCGAGCAGCTCGATCGCGACGATGCGTGCTGTATTCGCCGCCATCGGCGTCAACCGACGGGCGGCGAACGTCGCCATGCTGACGTGATCCTCCTGATTCGCCGAGGTCGGCACAGAGTCGACGGAAGCCGGATGCGCGAGCGACTTGTTCTCCGACGCGAGGGCGGCCGCGGTCACCTGCGCAATCATGAAGCCGGAGTTGACGCCGCCATCGTCGACCAGGAACGGCGGCAGTCCCGACAAGTGGGTGTCCATCATCAGCGCGATGCGCCGTTCGGACAACGCGCCGATTTCCGCGATCGCGAGCGCGAGGTTGTCGGCCGCGAACGCAACGGGCTCGGCGTGGAAATTGCCGCCGGAAAGGATCTCGTCCGCATCCGCGAACACGAGCGGATTGTCGGACACGGCGTTCGCCTCGGTCAGCAGCACGCCGGCAGCATGCCGCATCTGGTCGAGGCACGCACCCATCACCTGCGGCTGGCACCGGAGGCTGTACGGATCCTGCACGCGCGGGCAATCTTTGTGCGATTCGCGAATCTCGCTGCCGGCGAGAAGGCCGCGATAGATGGCCGCAGCATCTACCTGACCGCGATGGCCGCGCACCGCGTGGATCCGCGCGTCGAACGGCGTGTCGCTGCCGA
>JBDTLY010000283.1:0-4844 GCA_039934535.1 Casimicrobiaceae bacterium
CAACTACTACAACAACCGCACCGGATCGTCGGGCAGCTACAACGGATTCAAGCAGTACAACGCCTGGACCGGCAACGCCTCGCGCGGCTACGACCGGACTGTCAACGGCGCCGCGGGCGGATCGGGCGACGTCGCGCGCGCCAGCAACTACAACACGTACACCGGGCAACGCTCGACCGCCAACGCGGTGTCAGGCACCGGCGCAGGAGGAAGCTCGTACAACCGCGCCGGCGCGTCCACCGCCGGGCCGGAAGGAGACGCCCACGTCGGTGGGGGATCGACGTACAACGCGAAGACCGGCAACACCAACACGTGGGGCACCGCGAGTGTCAACAACAACCACTACGCCGACGTCAACGGCAACGTGTACAAGAACACCGGCGACGGCTGGGAGCAGCATTCGTCGAGTGGCTGGAACAGCGCGTCGGGCGATTCGTCGTGGGCGAATCGCGAGTCGCAGGCGCGCAGCACCGGCGACGATCGCGCGGGCGGATTCAACGAAGCGAGCCCGATGTCGCGCTCCAGCGGTGGCGGCGGCTTCGGCGGCGGCGATCGGTTCGGGGGCGGCGGCGGCTTCGGCGGCGGCGATCGTTTCGGGGGCGGCGGCGGCTTCGGCGGCGGTGGCGGGTTCCGCGGCGGCGGCGGTCGGCGCTGACGCGATCTGCCCCGCGCACGGCGACCGCGACGTCATCCACTATCGAAATCGGCGCGGACGGCGATCACGACGAGGGCAGCGCCTCGTCGTGATCGCCTTTTGTTGCCGCGACGGCTAAATTCAATCGGAGAGTTTCATGAACAAAACGAACCTGACATTCCTGATGTCCGCAGCAGTGTGCGTGGTCCTTGCTGCCGGCTGCGGCAAGAAGGACGACGCCATCGCCAAGGCCGAGAAGAAGGATGCTGAAAAACCCGGCGTGGTCGCGATCAAGGACACCGTCAAGGAGGCTTACATCTACGGCTTTCCGATGCTGATGAACTACGGCGTCATGCGCGCGTATTTCGTCGACCGGAATTCGGGTCAGTTCAAAGCGCCATTCAACACGATATACAACGAAGCCCGCGTGTTCACGTACAAGGACACGGCGATCGTCACGCCGAACAGCGACACGCCGTACTCGTTCGTGGGGCTGGACCTGCGCGCGGAGCCGATCGTGCTTTGCGTGCCCGCCATCGAGAAGAAGCGCTACTACGACGTCCAGCTGGTCGACATGTATACGTTCAACTACGGCTACATCGGCAGCCGCGCGACCGGCAACGACGCCGGCTGTTATGCCGTTGCCGGCCCCGACTGGAAGGGCGACACTCCGCCAAACATCAAGAAGGTGTTTCGCTCGGAGACTCAGTTCGGTTTTGTCGGTATTCGGACGCAGCTCTTCAGTCCGAGCGACATGCCGAACGTCGTGAAGGTCCAGGCCGGCTACAAGGTGCAGCCGTTGTCGCAGTACCTCGGCCAGCCCGCGCCACCGCCCGCGCCGGCGATCGACTGGCCCGCGTTCACCAAAGACGACCTGAAGCAGCCGTTCGCCCGCTATCTGAACTTCGTCTTGCAATTCTGCCCGCCGATCGGCGAAGAGAAGGCGCTGAGGGCGAAGTTCGCAACCATCGGCATCGAGGCGGGCAAGCCGTTCGACTTCGACAAGCTCTCCGACGCGCACAAGGCGGAATATCTGCTCGCCATCAAGGAAGGCTACGAGGCGATCGAAAAGAAGCGCAACGATTTTGGCAAAGTCATCAACGGATGGTCCATCGGGTCGCTCCTCGGCGACCGGGCATTTTTCCACGGCGACTGGGTGCTTCGCGCCGCCGGCGCGTTGGCGGGGATCTACGGCAATAGCGCCGAGGAAGCGGTCTACCCGCTGGCCAAATCGGACGACAAGGGGCAGCCGCTCGACGGCAGCAAGCACAACTACACAGTCACGTTTGCCGCGGGCGAGTACCCCCCGGTGAATGCGTTCTGGTCGATCACGATGTACGACGGCAAGACGCAGCTGCTGATCGAGAATCCGATCAACCGGTACCTCGTCAATTCACCGATGCTGCCGGGATTGAAGAAGAACCCCGACGGCTCGCTGACGCTCTACCTCCAGGCCAAGTCGCCCGGAAAGGCAAGGGAATCGAACTGGCTGCCGGCACCAAACGGACCGATCTACATGGTCATGCGTCTCTATTGGCCGAAGACCGAAGCGCCGTCGGTATTGCCGCCGGGCGAGGGCACGTGGAAGCCGCCGCTGATTATGGACACCGGTGCGGCGTCGTGATCGGCAATTGCAACGGGAACCCAAAATGAAACGATGGTCACGTTGGATGCTTGCCTTGGTGCTGTCCGTGCCGGCGCTAGCCAGTGTGTCGGCGCGCGCGGAGATGTCCGCGGAGGAGCTCGCAAAACTCGCGCAGAACCCCGTGGGCAACCTGATCAGCGTTCCGTTCCAGAACAACACGAATTTCAATGTCGGTCCGGACAAGGGGACGCAGAACATCCTCAACATCCAGCCCGTGATCCCCGTCGAAATCAGCAAGGACTGGAACATCATCACGCGGACGATCCTTCCGCTGATCTCCCAACCGGCGTTGGCCGACGGCGACAGCCGCACCAACGGCTTCGGCGACCTGCAGTTCACTGCGTTCCTGTCGCCCGCCAATCCCGGTGAGTGGATCTGGGGCGCGGGACCGGTCATTCAGGCCCCAACGCACAACAAGGACCTCGGCAACGACCACTGGGGGCTCGGGCCATCGTTGGTCGTGCTGCATCTCGAAAAGGGCAGCCCGTGGGTCTACGGCGTGCTGATGAACAACCTTTGGTCGGTGGGCTCGGGCAACAATTCGCCGTCATACAACAACGGACTGGTCCAGCCGTTCATCAACTACAACCTGCCCGACGGCGCGTATCTCACCACCGCGCCGATCATCACCATCGACTGGAAAGCCGACAGCAGCCAGCAGGTGACGCTGCCGCTCGGCGGCGGCGTGGGCAAGATCTTCCACTTCGGCAAGCTGCCGGTGAACACGCAGATCTCCGCGTACTACAACGTCGTACGGCCCGACAATGCGGCCAACTGGCAGCTCCGCGCGCAGGTCCAGCTGATGTTCCCGAAATGAGTTTGCTCGTGGCGCTGAAGTGATGGCGCGCCCTGCCGCCCGCACGATTGCCATCTTCGATCTCGGCGGCGTGCTGATCGAGTGGAATCCGCGCTACCTCTATCGCAAGTTGTTTCGTGGTGATGAGGCGGCGATGGAACGATTCCTCGAAACCGTCTGCACGCCGGAATGGAACGAGCGGCAGGATGCCGGCCGCACATTCGCCGACGCTACACGCGCGTTGATGCCGCTACACGCCGACCAGCGCGACCTCATCGAAGCCTGGAGCAAGCGATTCGACGAAATGATCCCGGGCGATATCGACGGCACGGTCGAGATATTGACGACGCTGAGGGAGCGTGGCGTTCCCCTCTATGCACTATCCAATTGGTCGGCGGAAACTTTTCCGCCCCAGCTCACGCGCTTTCCATTCCTGTCGTGGTTCACGGATATCGCCGTCTCCGGTTTTGAAGGCGTGATCAAGCCCGACCCGCGCATCTTTAAAATTCTGCTCGAGCGCAATGCGATCGCACCCGAAACCGCCGTGTACATCGATGACGTTGTCCGAAATGCCGCGGCTGCGACCAGTCTCGGCGTTCACGGAATCCACTTCCGGTCGCCGGATCAGTTGCGCGTCGAGCTCGCCGCCGTGGGGCTCCTCCCAGGCAAATAAACGCGCGGTTGCCCGCGGCGCCGGATTGGCGTAACGTCGCTCACCTACGCTAGGGGTCCTGCCTGCGCATCCGCAGGCGGGTGAGACCACACCCTTGGTACCTGTGCGGATAATGCCGGCGCAGGGAAGCGTGGCTTCTCCGGCCGCTCCCCGTGCGCTTCTTACCGAGGAGTTTCCATGAATGCCAACGACCGTTTCTACGCGCGCGACGCGCACGTCGACGCCGCGGCCGTCGCGCCGCTGCCCAACTCGCGCAAGATCCACGTCGAAGGCTCGCGGCCGGACCTCCTCGTGCCGATGCGCGAGATCGCGCAATCGGAAACCGATGCATCCTTCGGCGCCGAGAAGAATCCGCCGTTCATCGTCTACGACACGTCTGGCCCGTACACCGATCCGGCGGCCGCCATCGACATCCGCAAGGGCCTGCCTGCCCTGCGCGCGCGCTGGATCGCCGAGCGCGGCGACACCGACGAGCTCGCCGGCCTCACGTCCGCCTTTGGCCGCGCGCGCTTGGCTGACCCGGAACTCGCGGGCCTGCGCTTCGACCTCCACCGCAAGCCACGGCGCGCCTCGGTTGTCAACGGCGCGGGCGCCAATGTCACGCAGATGCATTACGCCCGGCGCGGCATCGTCACGCCGGAGATGGAGTTCGTCGCGATCCGCGAAAACCTGCTGCGCGAGCAAATGCTGGCGACGATGCCGGAGATCGTGACGCGGCAGCACGCGGGCCAGAGCTTCGGCGCGGCGATTCCCGCCGTCATGACGCCCGAGTTCGTGCGCAGCGAGGTTGCGCGCGGCCGCGCGATCATCCCGAACAACATCAACCATCCGGAAAGCGAGCCGATGATCATCGGGCGCAATTTCCTGGTGAAGATCAACGCGAACATCGGCAACTCGGCGGTGACGTCCTCCATTGCGGAAGAAGTGGAGAAAATGGTCTGGGCGATCCGCTGGGGCGCCGACACGGTGATGGACCTGTCCACCGGCAAGCATATTCACGAGACGCGCGAATGGATCCTGCGCAACTCGCCGGTGCCGATTGGCACGGTGCCGATCTACCAGGCGCTGGAAAAAGTCAACGGCAAGGCCGAAGACC
>JBDTLY010000284.1:0-4840 GCA_039934535.1 Casimicrobiaceae bacterium
CTGCGAAGGCCACGCCGCTCACCACCGCACCAGTCACCGTCCCGCTCACCTGATACGTCACAGGCGACCCCGTCCCCTTGCCCGCGTAGTCCCAGGTCGCGCGCCCGCCATTCAGCGTGAAGGCCATGCCGGACAGCGTGGTCCCCTCGAGTCCAACCTGGCTCGCCGGGACGACGAGCCGCACCCACTGCCCGGCCGTCGGCAGCGGCCCCATGTAACGCCGACTCACCGTCCCATCGACCCCATAGGGGATCAAATTCGCGCCCCAGTACGCGCGGTGCGCCCACGTGCCGTCGCCGGTATCCCACTGCAGCATCACCTCGCTCGGCGGATTCGCCGGATCCAGATACACGTACGCAAAGAGCGCATCCCCCACCGCGACCGGCAGCGTCGCCGTGGCCCCGTAGAAGTAGTGCTGGTGTGCCCCGGCCAGGAGGGCCGACTGATGCGCGAGAGCCCCTGCGAACGGGGCCGGGTTGCTGCTGATCCAGCTCCAGCCTTCTCCGGTGCCCGTCGCCGTCGCCCCCGCCGGCACCGCGTCGTCCACCCACACCGTGTTCGCGCTGGCCGCGGCCACGTAGTCCTGTGCCCCCTGGTCGGCGCCCACGCTGACGTAACTGCGCGACACCGGCGTGAACGTATAGCCGCTCAGCGCCGGCGTCACCGTCCCCGACCAGTTCTGGGGCACCGTGCACGCGTAGCCGCCGGTCGCATCCGAGTTCGTGCAACTCGCACCCCCCGTCGCTGCGAAGGCCACGCCGCTCACCACCGCACCAGTCACCGTCCCGCTCACCTGATAGGTCGTGGCGCCACTCAGCAATCCAAGAATCGCGAGTGCGTTGCCCGTCCCGACATACACCTTGCCGTTTACGATTGTCGGAACGGAAAACTTGATCGCCGGTCCCAGCGTGTCGCGCGCACCCGCCTGAGTCGTGTTGTACAACTCGTTCGCGATGTTGGTTGCGTCATAGGCGTGAAGGATCGCCGGCTGAGCGGTTTTCCATCCTTCCGCCTGCAGAAGCCACATGATGCCGCCGCCGGCGCCATTGGACGAAACTGTCGGAACTCCACCCGGAAACCCGAAGCCCGTCGGAATGCGCGCAAACGGCGTGGTGGAGAACGTGCCGCTCGCGAATCGGTACTGGGCGGGGCCACCGGAGCTGCGGTTGGACGGCGCGATGTAAAGGTTGTTCTGCCAGAAGGCCGGCATGCTGAGATACAGGGTCGCAGCGGACTGGAACGATTGGACGATCTGGGAATTGTTGCCGGCGTGGTACTTGCCCATGGAATTGCGGTTGACCAGGTAGATCACCCCGCTCTTGCCGATTCCGACGAGCAAGGGTTCACCTGTGGATCCCGGGAAGAGAAGTATCCCGCCCGCACCGAGGTCATAGTCAGTGACCGCGAGGGAGCTTTCGTCGAACGGAGTGAAATAATCGGCGACCGTGAAGGCGCGGCCGTTCGTGCCAAGTTTTACAAAGCTGTCGCCGAGGTCGTTACCGCCCGTATTGCCGTCGAACGTTCCGTTTCCGGTCGAAATATAGACGTTGTTGGACGCGTCCGCGGCGGGCCCTCCTGCGCCCATCCAGATGCCGCCGAACACGCCGTCCGGCGTAACGTTGTAGACCGCCATTTGCCGGAGACTCTGCGCGTCATAGCCGAGCACCCAGCCGTGATAGGGCGCGTTGTCACCGTGCGACGCGAACGAAAGATAGACAACATTGTTCACCAGCAGCAGCGCCGAACGATGCAGCTGTCGAAAAGGAATGAAGGGCACGCGTCCATTTTGGCTCGTGCTGTCGCTGCCGGGCGAAGACGCGGTGACGACGACCGGGCCCCCGAATTTTTCCTGACCCGTCGCGAGGTCCAATGCGTGCAACCGATGGACGTAATGACCGCTTTCGGCGGTGTAGGCGACCACATAAAGCGTGCTTGTCGCCGGATCGACAACCGGCGTGCCGGTTATCCCGATCTCCTTGAGAAAGGCGTCCGTGCCGACGTCGGCAGGGGATACGGTCGTGACTCCTGCACCGAGGAAATTGACTTGCCACAACGGCGCGAGGACTCTGCCGTCGGCATCGAACGCATAGACGCTATCGTGCTGGGTCGCGACATAGACCACGTTGTGCACCCCCTGCCCGGGGATGGAAACGTTCGACACGTAGAGCGGCTGGGCATAGATTTCGCCGTCCACCGCAAGCGAAAACAGCTTGCCGAATTGCGCCGATGTCACATTGGCCGGTGAAAGCACGACTTCGCCCTGGTTCGCCCCCGTGCGCGCGATGTCATTGTGGAAGGTGTACACGCCGCCATAGTTGTTGACCCCGACCGATGCCGAGCCGGCGATTCCCGTGCCCAGAAGCGTGGCGGTGATCGAGTGCGGCCCGGCAGCGGCGGGAGCGACGTACAAGCCGGTTGGCGAAATCGTTCCCACAGCGCTGTTGCCCCCGACGATCGCATCCACCGACCACACGATCGACGCCGCCGAGTTGATGACCGAAGCCGTGAATTGAGACGAACCCGATGGGAGGAGCGCAACGGCTTTCGGGGCGACATCGATGGCCGCTGCAACGGTGTAATTTTCGGCAACGATGCCAGCGGTAACGTTCGCGTACGTGCGCGAGGGAGGCGTGAAGCTGTAGCCGTTCAGTTGCGGCGTGATCGTCCCCGACCAACCGTAAGGTACTGCGCAGGTGTAGGCGCCCGCGGCGTCGCTCGGAGCGCAGCCCACGTTTCCGGTAGCCGTGACGGCTACGCCGCCTACAGCTGCGCTACCTGTCGTAACGGTCCCGCTCAAAAGGAACTGGGTCGCCGACGTCTTTCCGGAGTGATCCCACGTGGCGCGCCCGTTATACAAAGTGAAGGCCGCGCCGCTCAGCGTCGTGCCTTCAAGACCCACTTGCTCCGCAGGCACTGCGAGACGCACCCACTGCCCCGTCGGCGGCAGCGGCCCCATGTAGCGCCGGCCCACGGTACCGTCGACGCCGAAAGAGATCAGGTTCGCGCCCCAGTACGCGCGATGACCAAAGCCCTGCGCGGTGCCGTCGTTCCACTGCAGCATCACCTCGCTCGGCGGGTTGGCCGGATCGAGGTACACGTACGTAAACAGCGTGTCCCCCACCTTCACGGGTAGGGTCGCCGTGGCGCCGCTGAAGTAGTGCTGATGCACGCCGGCCACCAGCGCAGACTGGTGCGCCAGCGACCCCGAGTACGGCGTTGGATTGGTGCTGACCCAGTTCCAGCCCTCGACGTCCCCCGCCGGCGTGGCCCCCGCCGGCAGCGCGTCCTCGAACCACACCGTATCCGTGGTGGCCTGTGCAAGCGCCGGCGGCGAACAGGCGAGCCCCGCAACGACGCTTAGTAACAGCGCCGCGAAGACTTCAAGGAACGTTGGGCGTTGCATTGTCTGGCGTTTCATGACGGATCTCCTTGCGAGGTTCGGCCCGGGAGAGCCTTGCCACGCCAACCGCGCTCCACGCGGTTTCTTCCGAAAACTCTGACCATGACGCCGCGGCGAGACATTGCCCGTCCGCACAACGCCGGTGTCTCACACGACTTCGGCGCAAGCGACCGTCGCGCCGACGTGTTCACCGCGCGCAGCATGCAGCGCGTACTCGAGCTGGCAAAGGCCTTTGAACATCGTCGCCTGGCCCCAATGCAGCATCGGCGTCTTCGACGTGACGAGCGGATACTTCCGGTAGTAGAAATAGCCTCGCTGATCGCGCATGTTGTCGATTGTCCAGGCCGTCACCTTCTGCGCCAGCTCGACATATCTCGGTGACGTTGCGCCGAAGGTCGCCAGCGTGTCGATCGCCTGAGCCGCACACTGAATGTCCACGGGGTATTTCCGGTCATGGTAGTACCTGGGACACCCGTCGCTCTCGAAAAAATGGGCAACGAAGAATTCGAGCCCTTTGTCCAGATTCGAACGAAATTCGGCGTCGCCGGTTGCATCTATGTAGTGCTTCAGGCTGTCGAGGTTGTAGCCCGTGTGGAAATTATCGATCCAGTGAAACTTGTCTTCCTCGGCATACCACCACGAGCCATCCGAGCGTTGTCGCGTGCAGCTGTATTCCATCGCCGAACGGGCAACCCGCCGGTATTCCTCGTTACCGCAGTGGTTCGCCGTACGAGCGAGAATCGCCGCTCCAAGCATGTTCGCATTGTGGATCGTGATCTGCTGGTCCGCGAGATAGCTCAGGCAGTCGCCGCGTGAAGTCCGCTCGCGCGGCAGCTCCATGATCCAGTCGCAGACGCTGCGGGCGATCTGCAGAAACCACGGCTTCCCGGTGGCTTCGAACGCGTCAACGTAGGCGTGCCCGATCGAGCTCGTCCACACGATGATCGGATCATTGCTGGTGTAGGTTCCACCTCTTCCGGCGAAGTCGAAGTGATTGCTCCAGCTGTGGTGCGCAAATCGCGGCACCTTGTGCTTGTCTAACCATTCGAGGCAGGCGACGGCCTTTTCGAGGTATTCCTGCCGCTGGTCGATCTTGTATAAGGTTAGATAGCCGAGCGCCATGTATCCGCGCCCCTTGGTCGATTCCTGGGGGCGCACGCCGACCATCGGTCGCACGTTGATCGGACTCTGGCGGACGAACTGCTGCAGCAGCCGAAGCGGGAGGGACTTCTCGAACGTCAGCGGGCGAAGCCATGACGACAGGCCATCGAAAGGTTCGTAGCCCTTGTAATCGTGCGATTCGACCCAGTCCTGCAACTCGCGGATGGTCTCGCGCAGACGCCGGGGCGTTAATGGGTACGTTTGGTCGTTGTTCTGCATTCCCTATCCAACACCAAATCCATGGAGCGGCGTTGCGTCGATCGCTCGACCCGGGTGCGG
>JBDTLY010000285.1:0-4819 GCA_039934535.1 Casimicrobiaceae bacterium
GTGCTCTCGGCCGGCCCGGCGACGCATCCGATCGGGGATTTCACGATCGACCTGCCGCGCCCGCGCGATGTCGCCGAGATCCGAATGACGCCGCGTTTTGTCGAGCTGCATAGCGCGATCTGGCATTCCATGAAGAGCGAAGTTCTGAAAGGCTATGCGCAAAGCCGCCACTGACGCGCGCGGCCGGCTCGCGGTCTCGCACGTGCTGCTGCTGGGCGCCATATTCGCGTTCTGGTACACGATGACGACCCCCGGCCTCGTGTCGCTGGAGTTCGCGAAGAACACGGCGTTTTTCTTCGGCCAGCCGATCGAGGTGATGAAGGTCATCTGGATGTGGTTCACCACCGGCAAGATCTACCCGCATCTCGCCATCACGCTGACGGAGACGATGCTCGCCTTCATTACGGGCAGCGTGCTGGGACTCGTCGTCGGGCTCTGGCTCGCCCTCTCGCCGTTCGCTTCTGCGCTCGCGGATCCCTACATCAAGGCCGCGAACGCGATGCCGCGCGTGATACTGGCGCCGATCTTCGCCGTGTGGTTCGGCCTCGGCATCACGTCGAAGGTGGCGCTGGGGGTGACGCTCGTTTTCTTCGTCGTGTTCTTCAACGTTTTCCAGGGGATCAAGGAAGTGAGTCCGACCGTGCTGGCCAACGCACGCATGCTGGGGGCGTCGAAACGCCAGCTGCTGACGAGCATCTACCTGCCGTCGGCGACGTCGTGGGTGTTCTCGAGCCTGCACACGTCGGTAGGAATGGCGTTTGTCGGCGCGGTTGTCGGCGAGTATCTCGGTTCAGCGAAAGGCGTGGGCTACCTGATCCTGCAGGCCGAAGGCGTCTTTGATATCAACACGGTGCTCGCCGGGATTCTCGTGCTGACCGCCTGCGCGCTGTTGCTGGACGTGATCGTCACGCATGTCGAGGCGCGCCTTCTGGTCTGGCGGCCGCGCGCGGCGGAGACCGAAGCGTTGTGAGAGCGGCGGCGCGATTGCGCTGACGCGCCGTTTGCGCTATCATCCGTCTCCCAATCGCGGGGTGGAGCAGTCTGGCAGCTCGTCGGGCTCATAACCCGAAGGTCGAAGGTTCAAATCCTTCCCCCGCAACCAAACACTCAAGGGCTTGCAGCGATGCAGGCCCTTCGCATATTCAGGCCTGCACCCTGTTTATGCTCCAGCCCCGCCGACTCCACCGCCCGCAATGCACAGTGGCGATCCGCATAGGGCATCAGGTGACAATCCTCGATGCCGGCGCTGTCCTGGCGCGACCTGAGCGCTTTTCACTCGGAAGATCCGGGGACGGCGCTTCCGCCCGGCGCGGGCGCACCCGAGTCCGGGCTCGTGAAACGAACCTCACGCAGAGCAGCGTCGGGGAGCTGGAAGGTCGATTCGAGCAGGGAACTGTCCTCGTCGAGGATCTCCGGAAACAGCGCTCCCGCAAGCGCGTGCACGGTGAAGATCTCCTGCACGATCCCGCGAAAATTCAGGAAGGCGACGGTGTCCCCGGTCTCGACGTTTACGACCCAGACGCCGCTCACGCGCTCATTCCCGTGCGTAACCGGGACGTCGTCGAAGGCGCCCGGTTCGCGAAGCTGTGACAGGCCCACGAATGCCAGCGGGCCAGCGAAGTCGAGCCCGCGAGTGAAACCGGGAAGTCGCGCCACGGTGTCGACCTTGCCGCTCGCGAGATCGACCGTGGCCAGGGTGCCCTTGCCCGACTCGAGAAACCACAGCCGGTCTCGGTGCCAGCGCGGGCTGTGCGGCATCGAGAGGCCGCCCGCGACGACGTCCCCGGAGGCATAGTCGAGTAAAACCCCGCCGTCCCGCTTGTTCGCACGCCAGCCCTCGGGCGTGTCGCAAGCGCCGAGCGCGGTGAGAAATCGTGGCAGGCCATCGGCCAGCGCCAGGCCGTTCAGGTGACAGCGATCCTCGGGCGCGAGCGCGGATACGAAACGGGGTCGCCAGCGGGGCACGAAGCTGTGCTCCCGATCGAGCGTGCACAGGCATGAGAACCGCGTGTTCACGTACCACAATTGTCCGCGGCCCAACGCCATCTCATGGACGTCGATATTGCCGGTCACGTGATGGCCGCGAAAGACGTAGACGGCATCATGGCGACCCGGCGGCTCGAGCCGCGCGGAGATTTCGGGAATGTTGCGAAACTCGCGCAGGCCGCTCTCGGTTCCGACGAACATGCGATTCGCGTCCGCGCACAGTCCCGTCGGCTTGCGCAAGGCGACAAAATGCGTGTTGACCGCGGCGCCGTCGGCGCGCACGACGATCAGCTTGCCGGCTTGATAGGTCGTGACCAGGAGCGACATCCGGAGCAAGCGGAGGAGTTCGGGCAAGCTGGACGTATGAACGCTCGACATCGGGGTCGCTGCGAGGCGAGTGGAGGGTGCATCGGCAGGTGGCCGCGCCGGGGCAGCGGATTCGACGCGAGGCCGAGCGTGTGCGCGGCATGCCGCCACGAAAGCGCGGGCGCGTGCGGCGCAAGGCCTGAGCGCGGGCAGGTGTGGCGCCAGCAGCTGTTCCCGGCCCCGCCACTTGTTCGCCTCGGGCGGCGTTACCGTGTGCGATGACAGCGGCAATGCGCCCGGCAGATCGCGGTCCCAGGAGAGACCCGCGAATTGGCAGATGTCTGCGAGGCAGTGCTTCGGATCGGCAAGAAGTTCGTAATAGCTGAGAGCCCATACGCGGTCGCCGGGAATGCTCGCGAGATCGTCGAGGAGATGCTCCTGAGTCGCTCGCCACTGCGCGGCGGCAATGGCCGGCAAGGGTTGGCCGGCAAGGTTCCGCCATTCGGGGACAAGGAGGTACGACCAAGGCGGGCCCGTCCACCCGGGAAGGTCGGCGTACATCACGAAGCGGCCCGATTCCCATCCCTCGATCAGGCTGGCGATGGTCTCTTCGGGCTCTCGATAGAGATAAATGTAGAGCGCATCGGGAAAGAGCGCATCGAGAAACGGCACGCGCAAGGCGTTTTTCGGAGTCTTCTCCAATAATCGCCATGGGGATGCGAACGGCGGCCGCCGGCCCTCGCGATCCCGCGCTGCTGCCGTGAGGCCGGAAAGCACCTCGGCGGCGACCTCCGGTGTGACGTCGCACGCCGCGAGGCGATTGGATTCGTAGCCGCGAGCAGCGGGTTGCAACTCCGGCACTGATTCGATTTGCCGGTGGCTCTCGCCGCCGACCGTATAGACGTCGGGACTCTGCATGAGAGTCTCGAAGAGCAGCGTGCTTCCCGATCGAGGTGCCGAAAGAATGATGACCGGACGGACGATGTCGCATCCCGACGGTGGGCGCGCAACGGGAGGGGAGGCGCGCTCCGTTACGCCGTCGGTCGAATCGCTACGCGGAGCTGCGCAATCGGCGGTGCGCCCGTCGGGTACCAACGCGCGGGGGGAGAGGTCGCGCGCGACCAGCGCGGGGACGAGCGTGCCCTTGATGCATCCGGCCAGGTCCAGCCCGTTCGCCAGCGCGATTCTTCCCTCGTGGGCGGCGGCTGCGGCGAGAAGGCGCTCGGCCAATTTCATGTAGATCGGACCTGCGTCCGCGCTCGCTGCCGACTGCGCCCACGCACCCCGCCAATCTTGCAGCACGGGCGCGAGCTCGGCCTGAAGCGCGCGCAGTGCTTCGCTCCCCGCGACGCCGGACTGCGCATCGGCCATCCACCGCGCGAGGATCGAATCGATCTCCCAGGGAGACATCACCGCCGGAAAGTTGTGCGCTTCCAGGATCAGCCGCGGATCGGACTCGGGATCGTAGGCCACCTTGCGCACCGGACCGCCGAGGTTGACGAGCTTCCAGAATGTCGCGCTCCCGACGGTATCGACGACCAGGTGGATGCGCTCGTGAGGCGTGGGATTGTGCACGTTGTGGGGTCGCCAGGTGTCGAAGATCCAGCAGTCGCCCGCCGCCATGTGCACTGCGGCGTCGCCACAGAGGAAGCGCACTTGCGGCGACGTGACGATCGGAATGTGTACGCGCGCGCGCTGCAGCCAGTAGTAGTTGGTGTCGATATGCGGCGTGGCTTCGGCCTGCGCGTCGAGCTTCATCAGCCGGGTTCGGCCGAGGGGTACCGCGAGCGCCGCCAAGGTTTGTCGCAGGTAAGGCGCATGCTGGATAATGGGAACAGGGCGCATGGGTCCGGCCACGCCGTCGTCTCGCGGATCGCCGTTAGCCGCGATCAGCGGCAGCGCCCGATTGCCCGGATGGCCCTGGGGATGCGGGCGCCAGTCGCGATCCGGAATTTGCGCGACCTCCGCCGCCAGTCGAGGCGCGTCGAAGGCAAGCGGAACGCGGAGAAAGGGACGCGCGAGTTGCATCGGGGCCGGTGCTGACGGAGTCCAGAGCCTTGCCGCACATGATCCCGCGATGTGGCACGACCTGCTCACTATTCTAATCGCGACGACCACGCGCGTCGCTGGGAGCCGTCGGAAACCAGGCTCGTCTTGACCTTGTGATGACCGCTTACTGCAGGTAAGCTTTCCTCAAACACGATCAATAAGCGCGCCGACACTCGACACGGCAACCCGTGGCGGAAACGTGCCAACACCCAAGGGGGGCACATGCCCGAAGTTCGTGAGGCGCGGCGGTCCACTACGCGACCTCCATTCAACCTCAAGCCGTTGGCGGCGGCGCTGGGGATCGGGCTCGGCGTTGGCCTCGCCACGCCGGCGCGTGCCGTTACCTTCACGGTCACCAATCTCAACGACGCGGGTTTGGGAAGCCTTCGTCAGGCGGTCCTGGATTCGAATGCGATGGCGGGCGCCGACACCATCGTGTTCCAGACCGGGGTTGCCGGCACGATTGCACTTGCAAGTC
>JBDTLY010000286.1:0-4815 GCA_039934535.1 Casimicrobiaceae bacterium
CGGAGGGTCTTGACAGCAAGTCAAGCACGACATACATTTCTGTCAAGACAGAAATAAAGGAAATTCAATGCGGGTTCTCGTGCTCGGCGGAGCGGGTTTCCTGGGGCGGCATGTGGTGGCGGCGCTCGAAGCGCACGGCCATGCGGTTACGATCGGGTTGCGCCGTCCGCGGCGCGCGCAATCCTCCACCGGTCCCAGGACAATCGGCCGCCAGTGGCGGGTAACGCGCTTCGAGCGGCTGACCGCACCGCAGGCGTGGGGCACCATCCTCGACGGCATCGACGCCGTGGCGAATTGCGTCGGCATCCTGCGCGAGCGCGGTCGAGAGACCTACGACCGCGTTCATCGGGAGGCGCCTGCGGCGCTCGCCGCCGCCTGCGCTCGACACGGCATCAAGCGCCTCGTCCATGTTTCCGCACTCGGGTTGCGCGACGACGCGCGGAGCCGCTTCATCCGGTCGAAACTTGCCGGCGAACGGGCGCTGCGCGCATTCGGCGACAGCGTGACGATAGCGCGGCCGTCGCTGCTGGCGGGTGACGGGGGCTACGGCACGCGGTGGATCGCGCGCGTCGCGCGCTGGCCGGTCCACGCCGTTCCCATTGACGCGGCGGGCCGCATCGCGGTCATCGACGTGCGCGACGCGGGCGAAGCCATTGCGATCCTGTGCACGGCGCCCGGCACTCCAAAATGGCGGGACGTCGAATTGGGCGGCAGCGTCGCGCTGACGATGGCGGACTACGTATCCGCGCTCCGCGCGGCGGAAGGCTCTGCGCCGGCGCTTCGCATCGACGTGCCCGCGTGGTGCGCGCGGCTCGCGAGCCACGCGTGCGACTTCCTGCACGTGTCGCCGTTCTCGTTCGGCCACCTCGAACTGCTGCGGCACGACAATGTCGCGAGCCCGAACCGTCTTGCGGCGCTGTTGGGGCGCGCGCCGCGGCCAGCGATCCCCGAGGCGAGCACCCCCATCGTCACGATCCCAAATGGGAGGACGGCATGAATCCATCAGTCCTGTTCGTGGTTGCCGGCACGTTGTGCGCGGTCGTTGGGCTCGCGCATTCGGTGCTGGGCGAGCGCTACATCCTGACGCGTCTGTTTCGCCGCTCCGAGCTGCCGCCGTTGCTCGGCGGGACGGAATTCACGCGGCGCACGCTGCGTTTCGCCTGGCACCTCACCACGGTTGCCTGGTGGGGTGCGGCAGCGCTTTTCGTGCAGATGGCGCGCGGACCGCTGACGACGGCGGCGGCCTGCGCGGTTCTCGCGGCGACGTTCCTGGTGACGGCCGCCGTGACCTGTTTCGCGTCGCGCGGTCGCCACCTCGCGTGGCCGGTGTTCCTCGCGATCGCCGCGATCGCGGCGTACGGCGCGACGGGCTGACTACGGCAGCGCGACGGCCGTCTTGTACTCCCAGCCGCCGCCGACGGACTTCGCGAAGTCCACGAGCGAGAGCCGCACGTTGCGCGCCGCGATGATCTGCAGCGTCTGCGCCTGCAGCAATTGCCGCTGCGCATCGAGCACTTCGAGATAGGGCGAATAGCCGGAGGTGTAGCGCAGCTGCGACAGCTCGAGCGCCTGCTGGAGCTTCGACGCGCGTTCCGATTGCGCCGCCAGCGCCTCGCGCGTCGTGTCGTTCGCGGAGAGCGCGTCGTGCGCGTCGCGAAACGCGAGCTGCACCGCCTGCGTGTAGTTGACGATCGCCTCGTTGCGGCGCGCCGTCTGCGCATCCACGTTCGCTTCGATGGCCTTGAGTCCGAATAGCGGCTGCAACAGCGACGCGGCGAGCCCCCACGCGATCGACGGGCCCGTGAAGAGGTTCTTGAGCGCGCCGGCCTGCGTGCCGTAGCTCCCCGTCAGCGAAATCGCCGGGTAGTAATCGTCCTTCGCCACGTCGATGCGCAGATTCGATGCCGCGAGCTGCGCCTCCGCGCGCTGGATGTCGGGCCGGCGGACGAGCAGGTCCGACGGAACGCCGGAGGGCAGCGTCGGCACGGTGGTCACGCGCGCGATCTCGACGTCGCGCGCAATCGCCGGTGTGAAGACCTCGCGCGGCGAGCGACCGAGCAGCACGGCGAGCGCGGATTCGAATTCGGCGTCGATCCGGCGTGCCAGCGCGATATCCCCCGCCACGGCCGCGCGCTCGGCCTCCGCCGTCCGCAGGTCGTATTCGCCGATCACACCAGCCTGATAGCGGTCCTTCTGCAGCGCCACGCTCTCGTCGCGCAGCTTCAGCGTGTCCTGCAGCAGGCGCAACTGGACATCCGCCGCCAGCAGGTTGAAGTAATAGCGCGCGGCGTCGGCCTCGACCATCGTGCGCACGGTCTCGCGCGCGAATTCGGTCGCCATCAGGTCCTGTCTGGCGGCGGCGGTCGCCGTGCGGTACTTGCCCCAGAGGTCGAGCTCGTAGGACGCCTGCAGCCCGACGCCGAGGTTGCTCGAATACGGCGAAAATCCCGGCGGCAGCGGATTGCTGCCCACGGTCGTCGAGCGATTCCTCCCCGCGTCGACGGCAAGATCCACGGATGGATACAGGTCCGACTGCGCGAGCAGCACCGCCGCGCGGCCGTATTCGACGCGCGCGATGGCCGCCGCGAGATCGAGGTTGTGGGCGACGGCTTCGTCGACGAGCTTGTCGAGCGTCGGATCGCCGAACGCCGTCCACCAGCGGTCGAGCTTGAGGTCACCGGCGGTTGGGGCCGGCAGATCGAGTGTGGGCGGGGGCGGCGGCGTGCTGGCGCAGCCGGCGAGGAACAGCGCGAGGGCGAGCGCGAGGAAAGGTCTACGCATGATCGTCTCCCATCCAGGGACGCGGCGGATGTCCGGGCGTCATCGGCGGGTGGTCGTGGGCAATGTGGCGCGCGTGCTTGATTTCGTCGAACAGCTCCTTCGAGCTGCGCGGCTCGCGCAGATGGCGCTCTGTGATCAGCTTGAAGAAGAGCGGCACGAAGAATATCGCGAGGAACGTCGCGGCGATCATGCCGCCCATCACGCCCGTGCCGGTCGAGTGCCGCGCGCCGGCGCCCGCACCGGTCGAAATGGCGAGCGGCAGCACGCCGAGGATGAACGCGAGCGAGGTCATGAGGATCGGCCGAAAGCGCAGGCGCGCGCCTTCCAGCGCCGCCGCGGAGGCCGACATGCCCTCGTGATGCTTCATCACCGCGAATTCGACGATCAGGATGGCGTTCTTGGCGGCGAGGCCCAGCAGGGTCACGAGGCCGATCTGGAAATAGACGTCGTTGGTCAAGCCGCGCAGGTGCACTGCCGCGAGCGCGCCGAACGTTCCGAAAGGCAGCGCCAGCAATACCGAGAACGGCAGCGACCACCGCTCGTACTGCGCGGCAAGGATCAGGAACACCATGATCACGGCAAGGCCGAGCGCGAAGGTCGACGAGCCGCTCGAGCGCTTTTCCTGATAGGACGTGCCGCCCCAATCGTAGCTGAAGTCGGACGGCAGCACCTCGTTCGCGATCTGCTCGACGCGCGCAATGGACTGCCCGGAGCTGAAGCCCGGCGCCGCGCCGCCGAAAATCTTTACGGCAGGCAGGTTGTTGAAGCGGTCGAGCGAGTCGGGGCCGGACGTGTAGCGCACCGTCGCCAGCGCCGCGAGCGGGATCATCTCGCCCGTCATGGAGCGCACGTACACGCCGCCGATGTCATCGGGGCGCGAGCGGTACGACGGCTCGGCTGACATCAGCACCTGCCACGCACGGCCGTATTTGTTGAAGTCGTTGACGTAATAGTTGCCGAGTGTGGCGGACAGCGCGGCGAAGATGTCGTTGATGGGCACGCCGGCCTTCTTTGCCTTTTCGCGGTCGACGTCGACATAGAGTTGCGGGACGTTCGCTTTCCACAGCGTCTGCGCGTAGCTCAACTCCTTGTCCGAGCTCAGGCGCTGCAGCAGCTGCCCCATGACCTCGTTCATCCGCTTGGGGCCGCCTTCGCCGCGATTCTGCAGATAGAGCTCGTAGCCGCCGGCGGTGCCGAGACCGAAGATCGGCGGCGGCTGGAACGCCAGCACCAGCGCCTCCTTGATGTGGCCGGTCTTGGCGAAGACCTCGCCTACGAGCTGCGGGACGGTGACCTTGCGCTCGTCCCACGGGATCTGCGTGACGAAGATGGACGCCGCGTTGTTGCGAAAGCCGCCGCCGAGGAAATCGAAACCGGTAAATGAAATGATGTGCGCGTTCGCGGGATTGGAGTGGATCGCTTCCTCCACCTGCCGGGCGACCTTGTCGGTGCGCTGCAGCGACGCGCCGTCGGGCAGGATCACCGCCGAGAAGAACCAGCCCTGGTCCTCGTCGGGGACGAGACTCCCGGGCGTGTAGCGCCACAGTCCGATGGTGATCGCGACCATGCCGACGAAGAGCACGACGCCGACGATGCCGCGGCGGATCATCCACGCCACGCCGGTCGTGTAATGGGACGTCACTCCGTTGAAGAAGCGGTTGAACAGCGCAAAGAATCCTCGCTTCGGGGGCGGGTTGGGGCGCAGGATCAGCGCGCTCAGCGCGGGGGTCAGCGTCAGGGCGACAAGACCGGAGATGACCACGGCGATCGAAATCGTCACCGCGAACTGCCGGTAGAGCTCGCCGGTCAGCCCGCCGAGAAACGCGATCGGCACGAACACGGCGGTCAGCGTCAGCACGATGGCAATGATCGGCCCGGTCACCTCCTGCATGGCCTTGATCGCGGCCTCGCGCGGCGTCGCGTTTTCCTCGCGCATGATCCGCTCGACGTTCTCGAGCACGACGATCGCGTCGTCGACCACGATGCCGATCGCGAGCACCATGCCGAAGAGCGTCAGCGTGTTGATCGAGTAGC
>JBDTLY010000287.1:0-4801 GCA_039934535.1 Casimicrobiaceae bacterium
TACGTGATGAGCTCGTCGTTCGCGAACCAGGTGATGGCGCAGATCGAGCTGTGGGGCGACGCGCATACCGGCGCGGGAAAGTACCCGGTGGGCGTGTATGTGCTGCCGAAGCACCTGGACGAGAAGGTCGCGCGGCTGCAGCTGTCGAAGCTGGGGGCGACGCTGACGCCGCTGTCCGACAAGCAGGCGCGTTACCTCGGCGTCGACCTTGCCGGCCCCTACAAGCCCGATTCGTACCGGTATTGACCTCATGCGAATCGCGGTGATGGGAGCGGGTGGAGTCGGCGGCTACTTCGGCGCGCGGCTCGCGGCCGCCGGCCATGACGTCGCCTTCATCGCGCGCGGCCGACATCTCATGGCGATGAGGGAGCGCGGACTCCACGTGAAGAGCGCGCTGGGCGACGTGCGCCTGCCGCGGCCGACGGTCACCGACGATCCGGCGACGCTCGGCTGGTTCGACGTCGTGCTCTTCGCGGTCAAGCTGTGGGACACCGAGTCCGCCGCCGCGGCGATCAAGCCGCTGCTCGCCGCGGGGGGCGTGGCGATCCCGTTCCAGAATGGGGTGGAGAGCATCGAGCGCGTCGGCGCCGTCGCCGGCACTGCGCAGGTGATGGGGGGTGTTGCCTACATCGCGGCGAAGATCGCCGAGCCGGGTGTGATTGCGCAGACCGGCACGATGGCGCGACTGCGGTTCGGCGTCGTCCTGCCGGCGCAGCAACCGGCGGCCGAGGCGCTGCTCGCCGCCTGCAAGGGTGCTGGCATCGACGCCGAGATCGCCGCCGATATCCATCAGGCGCTGTGGATGAAGTTCGTGTTTCTCGTGGCGCTGTCCGGCGTGACGGCCGCGACGCGGCAGCCGGTCGGCGTGGTCCGCGCGGACGCGGATCTTCGCGCCACGTTCGAGGCGGCGATGCGCGAGACGTGGAGCGTGGGCCGCGCGCGCGGGGTCGCGCTGCCCGACGATTTCGTCGCGAGCCAAATGACGTTTCTCGATGGACTGCCGGCGGAGATGAAGGCGTCGATGGCGCATGACCTTGAAGCCGGCAACCGGCTCGAAGCGCCGTGGCTGTCCGGCGCGGTCGCGCGGATGGCGAAAGAGGCGGGGACGTCAGCGCCCGTCAATGCCACGCTCTATGCCGCGGTGAAGCCCTACTGCATGGGCCGCGGGACGTGAAAGGGAAAAGTCCATGATGCGACTGCTACTCGTGTGGATCGTCAACGCGGCGGCGCTCTACGTGCTGAAGTACGTGTTTCCGTGGGTGACGGTCGACTCGCCGACGGCCGCGCTCATCGCCGCGCTCGTGCTCGGCCTCATCAACACGCTGATCCGGCCGGTGCTCATCGTCCTGACGCTGCCGGCGACGCTGCTGACGCTCGGCCTCTTCATCTTCGTGATCAACGGGCTCCTGTTCTGGTGGGTCGGCTCGTTCGTCGACGGCTTCCATGTCGGCGGCTTCTGGTCGGGCTTTTTCGGGGCCATCGTCTACAGCCTGATCTCGTGGCTGCTCGCGTCGCTGCTGCTCGCGAAAAAGCCCGCGGCAGGTTGACGGTTCCGCCAGATGGCTCCATAATGGATCCACTGGTTCCGTTATGGAGGCGGCGATGCCCGTAAACCTTTCGATCAAGGCGGTTCCCGACGCCCTGGCCGCCGGCCTTCGCGCGCGCGCCGCCGCCAATCATCGCTCACTGCAGCGCGAGCTGATGGCGATCATCGAAGTCGCGGCGGCAAATCCTTCGGCCTGGCGCGGGCGCGACGCGAGCATCGGGCCCCATCGCACGGTGACGCATGAGGTGCTCCAAAAGCGGACCTTCGAGCAGGTGGCGGACGAGCTTCGCGCACTGTTCCCCCGCACGCGCTCGCGCGGCCCCTCGTCGACGGAGATCATCCGCCAGATGCGCGACGGGCGTTACGGAAGGCTCGACGCTCATGGCAAGGCCATCAAGTAGGGTCGGCCCGTGCGTACCCTGTTTGTCGCCGAGCCTCCACGACCTTGGATCGACCTGCCGAAACTCGTCGTCGACGCCAGCGTCCTCGCCTCCTTTGTCTTTGCCGAACCGAATCGGGACGAGGCGGAAGCGCAGATGCGGGGGCGTGGCCTCTGCGCGCCGGCGCTGGTCGATTACGAGCTCGCGAACGTCGCCTTGAACAAGATCCGCGGCAAGGCCGTGTCGATCGATCACGCGGCTCGCTCGCTCGCCCACTTCGCCGACCTGGATGTCGAGCGCTGGGAGGCCGACCCGGGCGAGCTTGTGCGAATCGGCGAGGAATACGGGCTGTCCGCGTATGACGCGTCGTACCTGTGGGTGGCCGGGCACCTGCGCGTGCCGCTCGCCACATTCGATGGCAGGCTTGCCGCGGCCGCCGTCCTGTACCTGAAGCAGCTGCCGGCAAGCTGAATCTCGACGACGATCGCATCTCCGCCCATCGCATGTTCAGCCTCGAGTTCTTCCCGCCGCGCACGCCGGAAGGCGTCGACCGGCTTCGCGCCGCGCGAGCGCAGCTCGTGCAGTTGAAGCCGGCCTTCTGTTCGGTCACGTTCGGCGCGGGCGGATCGAACCGCGAGGGCACACTTGCCACCGCGCTCGAATTCCGTGCCGAGGGCCTCGAGGCGGTGCCGCACATTTCGTGCATCGGGGGCACGCGCGGATCGATCCGCGAGGTGCTCGCGCGGTATCGCGCGAACGGCATCCGCCATGTCGTCGCGCTGCGCGGCGACATGCCGTCGGGCGCGGGCGAGCCCGGCGACTTCCGCTACGCGAGCGAGCTCGTCGCGTTCATCCGCCAGGAAACCGGCGCGGACATTCACATCGACGTCGCGGCTTATCCCGAATATCACCCGCAGGCGAGAAGCCCGCAGGACGACCTCGCCGCATTCAAGCGCAAGGTCGACGCCGGCGCGAACTCCGCGATCACCCAGTATTTCTACAATCCGGATGCCTACTGGCACTTCGTCGACGCGGCGCGGGCGGCGGGAATCACGGTGCCGATCGTGCCCGGGATCATGCCCATCGGCAGCGCCTCGGGCCTCGCGCGCTTTTCCGATGCGTGCGGCGCCGAGATCCCGCGCTGGATCCGCCGCAAGCTCGAGGGATTCGGCGACGACGCGGCGTCCCTCCGCGCGTTCGGCCTCGACGTGGTCACTGACTTATGCGCCGGGCTTTTGGCGCGCGGCGCGCCCGGGTTGCACTTCTACACGTTGAACGTCGCGTCGCTGACGACGACCATCTGGCACCGCCTCGGAATCTAGCGTCCGCGGGTGAAGGAAGTGAGCTCGACGATGGCGTTCTGCCCGGGGTGGAACCCCACTGCGTCCTGGCCGCCCTTGTCCCGCCACTCGGACCGCTTTTGCTCGCGGATCGACGCGCCGACCGCCGGCGCATACCAGATCAGGTAGTTCGCCTGCGTCGGGAAGCGCCAGACCGTCTCGTCGTCGAGCGTCGTCATGACGCGCATGCGAATGGCGTCGAAGGTCCCCGCTGGCGTCGTGATCTTGTTCCAGCCTCCGACCGTCACGAAGCGCACGATGGGGCCGTACGGCCCGGGCGGCTGGTCGAGGTCGCGCACCCGCTGATTCCACCGGTCGCCGAAGGCCAGCGGGAATTGGTAGCGGACAAGCGGCGGCTCGAAGCGGCGCGTTTCGTTCTCGTACACCGCGCCCTCCAGCACGATCCCCGGCGCCGACCACTTTTCGAACCGCTCGACGTCGACGGTCGGGCCCTTTGCGACGATCTTGATCGAGATGCGCCCGGGTTCGATCGCGACGACTTCGTGCGTTTCGTCCCACACGATGGGCGTTCGATAGCCGTCGACGACGTGATAGACCCAGCGATCGCCGACGCGGTAGTCCGGCGCCGGCGCGGGCGGGCCCGGGTCGCCGCCGACATCGATCGACGCGCATGCGCCGGCGAGGAGCGCCGCCAATGCAACGGCGGCGATGCGGACGAAATTCGGAATCGGCATGTGAATTCCCGGCATCAGGATGGAGTCAACAGCGCCACACCAGCGATTCTTCCGCGCGCTCATCGGTCATTCACTCGCTTCCCCGGTCAGTGACGGCGCCGCGGCTTGCCGTCGACACGAGGCGCATGTATTTCGCGAGCACGCCGCGCGTGTACTTCGGCGGGGGGCGAACCCACTTTGCCCGCCGCTGCGCGAGGACGTCGTCGCCGACGTTCAGCTGGAGCAGCAACTGGTGGGCGTCGATCGTGATCGAGTCGCCTTCCTCGATGAGCGCGATGTTGCCGCCGTCGTACGCCTCGGGCGCGACGTGGCCGACGACCATGCCCCAGGTGCCCCCGGAGAAGCGGCCGTCCGTCAGGAGCCCCACTGACTCGCCGAGCCCCTGTCCAACCAGCGCGGACGTCGGCGCGAGCATTTCCTGCATGCCGGGCCCGCCTTTCGGTCCCTCGTAGCGGATCACCACGACGTCGCCCGGCTTGATCCGCTTCGCCATGATCGCGTCCATCACCTGCGGCTCGGAATCGAACACGCGCGCCGGACCGGTCATCGCCGGATTCTTGAGCCCGGTGATCTTCGCCACGCAGCCCTCGGGCGCGAGGTTGCCCTTCAGGATCGCGAGGTGGCCCTGCGCATAGAGCGGCTTGGTCAACGTCCGGATGACGTCCTGGTCGGCGCGCGGGGCCGCGGGCACGCCGGCCAATTCCTCGGCCATGGTGCGGCCGGTGATCGTCATGCAATCGCCATGCAGCAGTCCGGCGTTCAGCAGCATCTTCAGCACCTGCGGCACGCCGCCGGCGCGATGGAAGTCGACGGCGACGTACTGGCCCGACGGCTTGAGGT
>JBDTLY010000288.1:0-4798 GCA_039934535.1 Casimicrobiaceae bacterium
CAGGCGGGGACCCAGCGTCGTTTCGGTGGGTTTTCAAAGTCGCTGGATCCCCGCCTGCGCGGGGATGACGACGTTATTTGGGCGCCGCCTTCGACTCGTAGCGCTTGCTCCACTCGGCGAGGATCTTGTTCCGGTTCTTCGACGCCCAGTCGAAATCGTTCTTCACCAGCATCGACCCGTAGTTCGCCGGCACGTTGGGCAGCGGCTGCGACAGACTCGGCACCGCGACGATCGCGAAATTCTTGGCATAAAGCGCCATGGCCGCATCGGACGCCGCCCAGTCCATCAGCTTTTGCGCGGCAGCCATGTTCTTCGTGCCCTTGTAGATGCCGATCGCTTCGAGGTCCCAGCCGAGGCCCGGCTTCGGGAACACGAGCTCTACCGGCTTGCCCTGCGCCTTTTCCTTGTTCGCGCGGTATTCGAACGAAATGCCGACGACGTATTCGCCCGCGGCCGCGGAAGCACACGGCTTCGAGCCGGAATGCATGTATTGAGCGATGTTCTCGTGCAGGCCGTCCATGAACTTCCAGCCGTTGGCCTCGCCAAACATCTGCAGCCACGCTGTCACGTCGAAATAGCCGGTGCCCGACGATGCCGGATGCGGCATCACGACCTGCCCCTTGTAAATCGGCTTGGTCAGGTCCTGCCAGGATTCCGGCTTCGGGATGCCGCGCTTGGCCGCTTCCACCGTATTGAAGCAGATGGTCGCGCCCCACACATCCATGCCAGTCCAGGCCGGCGGATTCTTCTTGTCGCGATACGCGGCGTCAATGCGTGCAAGACCCGCGGGCGCGTACGGCTGCAGCATGCCCTCCGCGTCGAATATGCCCATGCTGGTGGCGGCGACACCCATGATGACGTCGGCCTTCGGCGCGGCTTTTTCCGCGAGCAATTTGGCGGTGATCACGCCAGTCGAATCGCGGACCCACTGGAGCTCGATGTCGGGATACTGCTTGTTGAAGCCCTCCTGATAGGCCTTGAGCTGGTCGGTCTCCAGCGCGGTGTACACATTGAGCGTTGTCTTCTGCGCGGCGACCGGGCCGGCGGCGAGTATTCCTGCGGTGACGGCGGCGGTCAGAGTCGTCCACCAGATGCCGGGAATGCGTTTCATGCGAAGGCTCCTTGGAGGTTGGAGAGGGTACCCAGAAAAGGTGAGACAGCGCGGCGGCCGGTCGGCGCGACCGGCGCGGCCAAAACGGAGAAATGCTACGCCGGCACCCGAATGCCGGCAACTTGCGTTCGAACGGGAAACGTATGCGCTGCCCCTGTGACATCGCGATGACGGAATCGCGGCGGCATGGCCGGACACCCGCTCCGTGGCGCGGCGTTTTGCAGATTGTTGACAATCTACACCTGTCGGCGTTGAATAGGCAAGATGTTGAAGTCACCCACCGCCGCCTCCCGCACGCCCGGCGCGGCAACACGTCCGGCGCGCCTGCGCACCGCGCGTCGTGCCGCCCCGCCGCCGCCGAACGGCGCGGACACCATCGCCCTTGTCCAGACGAGTTCGCTCCCTGCTTTGGTGCAGAAGGAGCTTGAAAGGATGATCCTCGCGGGCGACCTCCCCGCGGGCGGCAAGCTCAACGAAGCCACCGTTGCGGACATGCTGGGCGTGTCGCGTGGCCCGGTGCGCGAGGCGTTCCGCGCGCTCGAAGCGTCGGGCCTCGTCCGCCTGGAGAAGAACCGCGGCGTCTTCGTCCGCCAGATCAGCGTCGACGAAGCCGACGAGATCTATGAAGTGCGGGCGGCCCTCGACGAGTTCGTGGGCCGCCGGCTCGCGCAGACGGCGAGCGCCGAAGACGTGCGCGACTTGCGTGCTCGCGTTGAACGGATGGAGCGCGCTGCCGCGAAGGGCGACATCGACGCGTATGCCGCCGCCAACCTCGACTTCCACGACCGGCTGGTCGAGCTGACGGGCAACGACAAGCTGCTCGCAACCTACCGGCGCCTCGTAAACGAGCTCCACCTCTACCGTCGCGCGACGCTCGCGCAATCGGGCACGCTGCCTGTGTCGACGCGCGAGCATCGCGAGATCGTCGACCGGATCGCCGCGGGCCAGCCGGCGGCGGCCGGCCGCGCGCTGTTCGACCACGTGATGGCGAGCCGCGAGCGCATGCACCGCACGCGAGCGACCGCGCAAGCGCCAGGAAGGAAGCCGCGTTGAACAGTGTCCCCCTGACCGTCAACGGCCGCACCTATGCGCCGCCGCGGCGGCCGGTCGTCGTCGTGTGCGTCGACGGCTGCGAGCCCGAATACATCAACCAGGCGATCGCCACGGGGCGCACGCCATTCCTCGCGCGCCTGCGCGAAACGGGCACCTGCCTCACCGCCGATTGCGTCGTGCCGTCGTTCACGAACCCCAACAACCTGTCGATCGTCACCGGCGCGCCGCCGTCGGTCCACGGGATCTGCGGCAATTATTTCTGGGATCGCGACGCCGGCGCCGAAGTGATGATGAACGACCCCAAGTACCTGCGTGCCGGCACGATCCTTGCGGCGTTTGCGAGCACCGGCGCCAAGGTCGCGGTCGTCACGGCGAAGGACAAGCTTCGCGCGTTGCTGGGGCACAAGATGAAGGGCATCTGCTTTTCGGCGGAAAAGGCGGACGGCGTGACGCGCGCCGGGAACGGCATCGACGATGCGCTCGGCCTCACCGGCCTGCCGTTGCCGTCGGTCTACAGCGCCGCGCTTTCCGAATTCGTGTTCGCCGCCGGCGTGAAGCTCATGGCGCGCGACCGCCCGGACATCATGTATCTGTCGACGACCGACTACGTCCAGCACAAGGCCGCGCCCGGGATCGGCGCCGCCAACGACTTCTACGCGATGATGGACGGCTATCTCGCGGCGCTGGATGCGATGGGCGCGACGCTCGTGGTCACAGCCGACCACGGCATGAATGCGAAGACCGACGCGTTCGGCCGCCCCAACATCGTGTTTCTCCAGGACGCGCTCGACCGAGCGTACGGCGCCGGGGTCACCCGCGTGATCCTGCCGATCACCGATCCCTATGTCGTGCATCATGGCGCGCTGGGATCGTTCGCGACGGTCTATCTTTCGTCGCCGATCGCGACGGAAGAAGCCCGCGCACGAATTGCCGCGATCCCGGGAATCGAGCTCGTCCTCCCGCGCGCCGACGCCTGCGCGCATTTCGAGCTGCCCCCCGATCGTGTCGGCGACCTCGTCGTCGTGTCCGAGCGCCTGACGGTGATCGGCACAAGCCACGATCGCCACGATCTTTCGGGCCTCGACGCGCCGCTGCGCTCACATGGCGGAGTTTCGGAACAGCAGGTGCCGTTGATCGCGAACCGCCAGGCGACCGCACTGCCCGCCGGCCGCCGATGGCGCAATTTCGATGCGTTCGACATGGCGCTCAATCACCTGCCATGAACATGATGACGGAATTGAAGGATGTGCGAAACGGCGTGGTGTTGCGCGAGAAGATGCGCGTCGCCGGCACGCACGTGGGCGGCGACCGGTCCATCGAGGTCCGCAACCCGTACACCGGCGCGCTGGTCGGGACGGTGCCGAAAGCGACCGTCGACGACATCCGCCGCGCGTTCGCCATCGCCAAGGGCTATCGGCCGACGTTGACCCGCCATGACCGCTACCGGATTCTCTACCGTGCCGCTGAAATCATCCGCGGCCGCACCGACGAGATCTCCGACCTCATCACGGCGGAATGCGGCATCTGCAAGAAGGATTCGCTCTACGAAGTCGGCCGCGCCTGCGACGTGTTCGTGTTCGCCGGCAACGCGGCGCTCGCCGACGACGGCCAGATCTTCTCCTGCGATCTCACGCCGCATGGCAAGAAACGCAAGGTCTACACCCTGCGCGAGCCGTTGTTCGGGGCGATGTCGGCGATCACGCCGTTCAACCATCCGCTGAACCAGGTCGCGCACAAGGTGGCGCCAGCGATCGCCACCAACAACCGGATGGTGCTGAAACCCACCGAAAAGACGCCCCTCACGGCACTTCTTCTGGCCGACATTCTCTACGAGGCCGGGCTGCCGCCGGAGATGTTCTCTGTGGTCACCGGCGACCCGAAGGAGATCGCCGACGAGATGCTGACGAATCCGGACGTCGACCTCGTCACCTTCACCGGCGGCGTGCCCATCGGCAAGTACATCGCGGCGAAGGCCGTGTACAAGCGGCAGGTGCTGGAGCTCGGCGGCAACGATCCCATCATCGTGATGGAGGATGCCGACGTCGAGGAAGCCGCCTCCCTCGCCGCCGCCGGTTCCTACAAGAATTCCGGGCAGCGCTGCACGGCAATCAAGCGGATGCTCGTCCATGACGCCGTGGCCGACGAATTCGTCGAGCGGCTGCTCGCGAAGACGAAGGCCTGGACCTATGGCGACCCGATGGATCCGGCGCTCGACATGGGCACGGTGATCGACGAGGCGGCGGCCGAATCGTTCGAGTCGAAGGTCAACGATGCCATCGCGCGCGGCGCGAAACTGCTCCACGGCAACGTCCGTCGCGGCGCGCTCTATTCGCCGACGCTGATCGATCACGTCACGCCCGACATGCCGGTCGTCAAGTACGAGACGTTCGGCCCGGTGTCGCCGGTGATCCGCTTCAAGGGCATCGACGAGGCGATTCGCATCGCCAACGGCACCGACTATGGTTTGTCGTCGGCCGTGTGCACCAACCGGCTCGACTACATCACGCGCTTCGTGTCGGAACTCAACGTCGGCTCGGTCAACGTGCGCGAAGTCCCCGGTTACCGGCTCGAGCTCACGCCGTTCGGCGGCATCAAGGATTCGGGGCTGGGCTACAAGGAAGGCGTGCAGGAGGC
>JBDTLY010000289.1:0-4705 GCA_039934535.1 Casimicrobiaceae bacterium
GATCCGCACGGCCCGCAGCGTGCCGGCGACGTCGGCGTCGGACTGACATGGATCTCGGCATCGCGGGGCGCCGGGCGCTCGTCTGCGCCGCAAGCAAGGGATTGGGCCGCGGTTGCGCCGAAGCGCTCGCGCGCGCGGGCTGCGAGGTGACGATCGTCGCGCGGACGGAGGACGTGCTCAGCGCGGCCGCCGCGGAAATCGGCGCCGCGGCGGGACGCGACGTCGCCTGGGTCGCGTGCGACATCACGACACCGGAGGGCCGCGACAAGGCGCTTGCCGCGTGCCCGCAACCCGACATCCTCGTCAATAACGCAGGCGGCCCGCCACCGGGCGACTTTCGCGATTGGGACCGCGCCGCGTGGATCCGCGCCCTCGACGCCAACATGCTGACGCCGATCGAGCTCATCAAGGCGACCGTCGACGGCATGATTGCGCGCAAGTTCGGCCGCATCGTCAACATCACGTCGGGCGCGGTGAAGGCGCCGATCGAATTTCTCGGGCTGTCGAACGGCGCGCGCTCCGGCCTCACCGGATTTGTCGCGGGGCTCGCGCGGAGCGTCGCGCGCCACAACGTGACGATCAACAACCTGCTGCCCGGCCCGTTCGACACCGACCGCCTGCGCACCACGATGGCATCGCGTGCGAAGGTCGCCGGCAAATCGCTGGAAGAGGTGCTGGCGGCCGGGCGCGCGGCGAACCCGGCGGCGCGCTTCGGCACGCGCGAGGAGTTCGGCGCCGCCTGCGCGTTCCTGTGCAGCGTCCATGCTGGCTATGTCGTCGGCCAGAACCTGCTGCTCGACGGCGGCCAGTATCCGGGCACATTCTGAGCGCGCAACCGGCCACGCCCATGATCGATCTTTACTACTGGCCCACGCCGAACGGCCACAAGATCACGATCTTCCTCGAAGAGACCGGGCTCCCGTACACGATCAAGCCGATCAACATTTCGAAGGGCGAGCAGTTCGCGCCGGAATTCCTGAAGATTGCGCCGAACAACCGCATTCCGGCGATCGTCGATCATGCGCCGGCCGACGGCGGCGCACCGCTGTCGCTGATGGAATCGGGCGCGATCCTCGAGTATCTCGCGGCGAAGACCGGCCAGCTGATGCCGCAGGATTTCCGCGGGATCTGGGAATGCCGCCAGTGGCTGCACTGGCAAATGGGCAATCTCGGGCCGATGAACGGGCAGAACCATCATTTCGCGCACAACGCGCCGGAGAAGCTCCCGTACGCGATCGACCGCTACGTGCGCGAAACGGGCCGGCTCTATCGCGTGCTCGACCGGCGCCTCGCGGATCGTCCGTACATCGTGGGTGATTATTCGATCGCCGACATCCTCTGCTATCCGTGGGTCCTGCCCGAGCGGCAATCGCAGGACATCGACGAGTTTCCGCATCTGAAGCGGTGGAAGGCGGACATCCGCGCGCGTCCGGCTGTGGAGCGCGCGTATGCGCTCGCGCAAACGATCAACCCCAAGCCGGCCGCCAACGACGAGGCGGCGCGGCGCGTGCTGTACGGGCAGAGCAAGGATACGGTCAAGTAGCGAGTGACCTTCGCCATCCTGCGCGCATGGCGAATTTCGTCCCCCTCAAGAACTACATGCTGTACTGCCTCGATCGCTGCATCGAGCAGTACCACCTTGTCGGTCCGTTCCTAGAAATCGGCTGCGGCACGGGTGATGTCAGCGCGCATCTCGCGCGGAAAGGCTGGCAGGGGACGGCCATCGACTTCTCCGACGCGGCGATTGACGCGGCGCGCGCGAGCCTCGCGCCGTATCCCGGCGTCGTCGTGAAAAGGCAGGCGCTCGCCGACGTGACCGGAACGTGGGACACGATTCTCATGTGGGACGTGCTGGAACACATCGAGGACGACGAAGGTGCGCTGCGCATCGTCGAACGGCTGCTTAGTCCCGGCGGCCGGCTGCTGCTCGCCGTGCCGAGCAACCCGCGCGAATGGCGCTGGGACGACGATTTCTACGGGCACTTCCGGCGCTACACGGTCGCCGACCTGAGCGCGCGGCTGACGCGCGCACGTCTCGAGCCGGAATCGTTCTGGGACTTCACGTATCCCGTGTTCTGGGTGATGCGGCGCGCGTACACGCGGATGAAGCGCCTTGTGCCGCCGACGGACGACAAGGAAGCGTCGACCAAGGCGAGCGCCACGCGCAACGCCTGGGACTTGCCGTTCGTGTCGCGCGTGCTCGATCGCACCGGTGCGCTTTGGTGGCCGGTTTATTGGCTGCAGTTCCGCCTGTTCCGCAATGCGACGGCGAAAGGGCACGAGTTCTTTGCGCTGGCGCGGAAGCCGTAGGGCTCGCGTCGCGATTTTCGAGTGTGCGGCCCAGTCCCCGGTCGTCATTCCCGCGAAGGCGGGAATCCAGTGACGTTTCATCTTCTTGAACTGCAAGTAGAATCGCGCGCCGTAGTGTTTTGCCTTGGCTCCCGAGGAACTTGACTATCTGCAACATAAGGTATGAGGCGTACATTGGTGAGGGCGCCAGCGTGTTCTCGACCTCGGGCTAATCTATTTTCCGAAATTCGACCAAGCAGTCGATGTCGAGAAGAATCACGACCAAAGAGCTGGAACCGGTCAGAAGTGGTCGTCGCAATTTTCGCTCTATAGCGGACGTCCGACCCACCTTAGGTCGGATCCGCACACTCACGAAGTCCATTGGCGCGCAACCGACTTCGCTCCAACTGCAACCATGCCTCCGCGAGAAGCTCCCGCGTCGCCACGACCTGGATACGCGCCGCGGAATGTGGAATTGCGATCAGTGCGGCAGCGCGCTTATCCGATCGGCCAGGCGCGCGTGAAGGTTCGCCGTTGGGTGGACGGTTCCGAAGTACCAGTCGTGGCGTAGTTGTGTCGTTCCTTCCTGTATCGCAGCGGCGGCAAGCAGTGCATCCACTCCGTAGCGCAAGCCTCGTGCTCTTCCTGGATCGTACGGGTCGAACTGGTTGAGTGGCGTGATCGGCAGCGTCTTCGAGAACGTGTACTCCGGGTCGTTCCACCAGCGCACAAGATCTCCCGCGGCGCACTTGCCTTTCGCGCACTCCGGAGCAACGGCACAGTAGCCACGCCCGATGCCATCTGGAGTTTCGAACGACAATTGGCTGTCGACGAGCGTCCATCCTGCGTTATTCGCCGCAGCTTGTTGAGCTTTGCGAAGCGGGGCGATAAAGGACGCGCCGACTTGTTGAAATTCTACCGGATTAATGCCGAATTTAAAATTTGTATTGAATAGTCGTTCGCGCGTAATTACTTGCAGTGTCCCATTCCCGTCGCGGGTTCTGCGGTTACAAAGAGCGAGGTCGGGGGAACCAATCGTCAAATCGGCATATTGCATCAGCTTGACACGATTGGGCGGGATACCATTCTCGGTCAGCATGATCGCCAATGAATGATATATCCTTGGAAGAGAATCGATTCCTACCTCGGCGTCGGTTGGCGTCACGACTTCAATATTGTCGCGCGCCAGGTAGAGACCCAATTGCCGAAGAGGTGACAGAAGATCAAGCCGAGTGTTGTCTGGGAACAGGATCCATTTCACCAAGCCCGAGAACGCGACATCGTTGCCACCAATTGCAATGAGCAATTCCGCGACCTCGCGCTTCCTGCCTTTACATCCGTAAAGCTCCACCTCGCCGAAATACGACTGATTCTTTGTTATTCCCGCGACGGGATCGGGCTGCTTCAGCACTTGTTGCTTCGAAACCGTGCCGTCATCGCAGACCAGCAACGCGAGCGCGTGTTGTTGGGACAAGCGTAGTCTCGGGTCATGGTGGGTTGTTTCGAAAATCGTGCGGAAGAGGTCGAACGCGTAGCTGGGGCCGCCGTCCCGCGTGCCTTCCCCTTCGGGCAAAATATACTTCGCGTGGTCGCCAGGTGGCTGCAGCTGCGCCCGAAGCACTCCGTCATATACCTCCGCGCCGGTGCAGGCGAAAGAGGCAAACTGGACCACTTCATGCCGGTTTGCAACCGCGCGCGAGAGCGCAGAAAGAGCCGGCCACGAGAGCAATGAACGATGGCAGGCCTCGTCCCACCACGCTGCGCTTTTGGCAACGACTTTGGAGACATCGTGTTCGACGAACCAGTCGTATCGGGCCTTAACGGGATGGAACACCGCCGGGTGATCGGGATTGCCTTCCCCCGAAGCGAACGAGTCTCCGAGCGCAACGATCAGTGTCTCGGTTATCCGGGGTACGTCGATCGACATCGGGGCGCCGCCGACCGGCGTCGCGGTGATAACGAATCGGGCACCAGAGGCAATCAGGAAGGGCTCGCTCTCCGCGCAACGCGACATCGTCGCCGGATGCCCATCGAGCGACCATTCACAGTTCGTTCCTGCCGGCGTACCGATGAGACTTGCCTTGACGCTGTGTCGTTCCGGGAAAAGGACCTTCGTATCGTAGGTACCTTCAGTTGGGTTCCACGCGGTATCCCGTATCGGGAGCATCGATCTTAGCTGCGCAGTGAATTGAGGAGAATCAATGGTCTCTGCGGCGCTGCCGTTTTTTGACCAGGCGGAGCTTATTCTCTCGAAATCTGCTGCGCTCTTGAACAGTGGGAATCGATTGACGACCCACCAATCGATTTCGGTCGCGGCGCTCGTTCCACCCGCCCAACAGAGCAACACCGCGGCCACGACATGTGCCGGTCTGAAATTCGCTTTGCCCCGATTCCAACAGCGAACTGGAAAGCCTTC
>JBDTLY010000290.1:0-4683 GCA_039934535.1 Casimicrobiaceae bacterium
CGGCGGCGGCGAGCGCGGCCAGCAGCATCGCGAGCACGATGGCCGCGCCACGCGCTGCATTGGGCGACCTGGTGTTCATCGCAGCGCCACCCAGCGCTCGACGATGCTTCCGTCGTCCAGTGTCAACGCGATGCGCGCAGCGCGCGGAAGGGCGGCTTCGCCGAGCAGCGGCCAGCGATCGTGCCAGCCGCCGCGCGCGTCGAGGTAGGCGATCTCCAAGCGTGCGATGCCGCCGGCCAGCGCATAGGCCACGGGCGCAACGCTTCCCGGCTGGTCGAGATGCGGCCAGTAGAGGACTTCCACCACGCCGTCGCGCAACCGGTAGCCGATGCGCTGGCCGGCGCTTCCCGGCTCGAGCGAAAATTCGGGGCCGGCGCGGGCGACGCGCAACCGCGCATTGCCCGCGTCGTCGCGTTGTGCGATCCACGCGGGTTCCGTTGCGCCCCCGGTGCGGACTTCGCGCGGCAGCGCCATGCGCAAGTCGGATTCGAGCCGCGCAAAGAGCGCGTCGAGCCCCCGCCAACGCTCTGATTCCACGGCGAGTCGCGTTTCGCTTTCGGTCAGCGACGACACCGCGCGATAGCCGAGCACGGCGATGATCCCGAGGATCGCGAGCGCGATCAGGATCTCGATCAGCGTGAAGCCTTTCATCGGCGGGCGACGCAGGTTCATTTCTGCGGCGGCTGCCCGAGGTAGCCCGAAATGCGGGCGAGCGCGTAGTCGGGGACCGCGGGATCCGCGACGGTGATCTCGATCTTGCGAAACGACGGGTTCGGCGTGCCGGAGACGTTTTCGCGCCAGAGGAAGCTCGTGCCTGCCTGCGCCGCTTCGCCTTCGCGCGCGCCGGGCGCGGGCCACACCGGCGCGACCTGCGCGATGGCGAGCCGGTTTTGCGCTACCCAGAGGGCGAGCGTGCGCTGTTTCAGCAACGTCGCGCCGTCCGCCGCCTGCGCGACCGCGCGCATCCCCGCCGCGAGCGCGACGGCGACGATCGCCAGCGCGACGAGGATCTCGACTAGCGTGAATCCGCGGGCGCCGCGAGATGCACGCGGTTCAGCGGATCGGCGTCGACCTGGAGCGACCATGCGGAGGATGCAATCTCGAGCGTGAACGGTTCGTTGCGTCCGCTCGCGCGGAACGGGAGGATGGCGTCTGGCGGGACCGGCGCGCCGGCATAGGCGACGGGTGTGGCGGTGATGCCAGCGGGGAGCGTGCGCGGCGCCAGGACGTCGTCGTCGGTCAAAACGCTCCAGCGGTCGTCGGCGTTGCGGCGCCAGAAGCGGTAGCCGCCACCCTCGGCGGACACGCCCAGCGTCTGCGCCCGCCATTGCGCCGTCGCCGCGGCATGTTCGAGCGCGCCGGCGAGCCGCTTGGCCTCGCGCTCCGTCGTGCGCCGCTCGTCGCCGCCGACACTCAAGGCGACGATGCCCGACACGAGTCCAATGATGGCGAGCACGACCAGCAATTCGATCAGCGTGAACCCGGCACCGCGGCGCTGCGTGCCGGACGTAACTCGTCGAGGCCGCCGGCGATTCAGAGATCCCACGATCCGACGTCGGTGTCCACACCCGTGCCTCCGGGCTGACCGTCGGCGCCGAAGCTGAAGACGTCGATTTCACCGCGCAGCCCGGGACTCAGGTACTGATACGGCTGGCCCCACGGATCCTTCGGCATGCGCTCGAGGTAGCCGTTGGGCTTCCAGTTGGGCGGCAGCGGCGCCTGCGTCGGACGGACAACAAGCGCGCCGAGCCCCTGTTCCGTCGTCGGATAGCGCTGGTTGTCGAGGCGATAGAGCTTCAGCGACTGCATGATCGTCGCGATGTCGCTCTTGGCGGCGACGACGCGGGCCTCGTCCGGGCGCTCCAGCACTTTCGGCACCACGAGCGCCGCGATGATCCCGAGGATCACGATCACGACAAGGATCTCGATCAGCGTGAAGCCGGCGGCCGAGCCCCGGCCGGCGTGCGCGGAACGGGCCAATGCGGAGTGCCGCCGTTTAACGATCATCGACCGATTATAATCCGGCCGTTCCCGCGGCCCTCCGATGGCGTGCCGCCGTCTCCTCGACTGCTGCCGCCTCGTGTCCCGCTCGCTCCGCTTCGTTGCCCGGTCAATTGCCGCACTGACGCTCGTTGCCGGCGCGATGTGTGCCGCGTCGTGGTGGTGGCTCGCACAGCCGCTCGCGCTGCCGTCGTCGCCGTTCGTGTTCGACGTGAAGGCCGGCGCGACGTTGAAGGCGGTCGCCCGCGATCTCGCCGCCGCGAAGGTGCTGCCTGCGGAGTGGCCGCTCGTCGCGCTGGCGCGAGTGCGCGGCGTCGACCGCGGGATCAAAGCGGGCAATTACGAGATCGAAGCGGGCATCACGCTGCCCGGGCTGCTCGAGCGCCTGACGCAGGGTGACGTGACGGAAGTGTCGCTGACGATCGTCGAGGGTTCGACGTTTGGGGAACTCAGGGCCGCGTTGGCGGCGGACGCCGGCGTCGCGGCCCAAGGCAAGGCGCTTTCCGATGCCGAATTGATGGCGAAGATCGGCGCCGCCGGTTTCGCGCCCGAAGGCTGGTTCTTTCCGGATACCTATTTCTTCGCGGCGGGTTCGAGCGACGTCGCGATCCTCGCCCGCGCCCATCGGCTGATGCTGGCGCGGCTCGACGCGGCATGGGCGAAGCGCGCGCCGGACCTGCCGCTCAAGAGCCCGTACGAGGCACTAATCCTCGCCTCCATCGTGGAAAAGGAGACAGGGCGCCCCGCGGACAGGCCGCTCATCGCGTCGGTGTTCGTGAACCGGCTCAAGGCCGGCATGCGCCTTCAAACCGATCCCACGGTGATCTACGGGATGGGCAAGCGCTTCGACGGCAACTTGCGCAAGCGCGACCTCGAGACCGATACGCCCTACAACACCTACACGCGCGACGGCCTGCCGCCGACGCCGATCGCCTTGCCGGGACAAGCCTCGATCGACGCCGTGACGAACCCGCCGCCGACGCCGTACCTCTATTTCGTCGCGCGCGGCGATGGCGCGAGCGAATTCTCGGCGAATCTCGCCGACCACAATCGGGCCGTGGCAAAATTCCAGAAGGGCGTGCGCTGACTGCGCGGACGCTTTCGCCAATCACGCACCCATCCAGGACATGGCAACCCGCACCGGACGCTTCATCACGCTCGAAGGCATCGACGGCGCCGGGAAGAGCACGCACGTCCCGTGGATTGCGGAGCGGATCGAAGTGGCCGGCCATGCGGTCGTCGCGACGCGCGAGCCGGGGGGCACGCCGGTCGGCGAAGCGCTGCGCTCGCTCATCCTGCGCGAGCCGATGACGCACGACAGCGAGGCGCTGCTGATGTTCGCGACGCGGCGCGAGCATCTCGATCGCGTGATCCGGCCGGCGCTCGCCCGTGGCGACTGGGTCCTCTGCGATCGCTTCACCGATGCGACCTATGCGTATCAGGGCGGCGGGCACGGCGTCGACCTCGCGCGCATCCGCGAGCTCGAGCAGTGGATCCACGGCGACTGCCAGCCCGACCTCACACTGCTCTTCGACGTGCCGACCGGCGTGTCTCGCGCGCGGCTCGATCTCGCGGCGGCGGAAGGCCGGACGCTGGACAAATTCGAGCGCGAGGCCAATGCGTTTTTCGAGCGCGTGCGCGGCGCCGGCCTCGAGCGCGCCCGCGACAATCCTGAGCGCTTTCGCGTTATCGACAGCACGCGGCCGCTCGATGACGTCCGCTTCGCGCTCGCGGCGCATCTCGATTCGCTCGATCGAAAGGCCTGACGATGGAGCGGCTACGGCGTGAGTGAGAACGACTCGGTTGCGGGCGCCCTGCCGTGGATGCCGCTGCTGCCATGGCAGACACGCGTTGCCGCCGAGCTTCTGGCAAAGCGCGAGACTTTTCCGCACGCGCTGTTGATCCATGGACCGCGCGGGCTGGGCAAGCACGCGCTGGCGCTGGGCCTGGCACAGGGACTGCTGTGCGAGACGCCGCGCGCCGACGGCCTCGGTTGCGGGACCTGTCCGGGATGCCATTACGCGATCGCGGGCCAGCATCCCGACCTCATGCGGCTCGAGCTCCAGCAGATCGACGAGGAGACCGGGGACCTCGAGTCGGTCGACCACATCAAGATTGACCGGGTGCGCGGCGTGATCGCCGCACTGGAGCTTTCGAGTCATCGGCAGCGCGCGCGCGTCGCGGTCATCGCGCCCGCGGAGCGGATGAACCCGGAAGCCGCGAACGCGCTCCTCAAAACGCTCGAAGAACCGCCGGCGGGCGCCTATTTGATCCTCGTCTCCGACGCGCCCGCACGCCTGCCGGCGACCATCGTGTCGCGCTGCCGGAAGCTGGCCGCGCCGCGGCCGTCCGCCGACGAAGCGAAGGCGTGGCTGGAAGCGCAAGACGTGCCCGATGCGGACCTGGCGCTTGCGCAGGCCGGCGGCGCGCCGCTCGCGGCGTTCGCGCATACGGATCCCGGCGTGCGGGAAGAGCGCCGCGCGTGGGTGGCCGCGCTGTCGGATCCGGACCGCCTGTCGGTGACGGTGCTCGCGGCGCGGATCGACGCCGCCGGCAAGGACCTGCGCCGCGCGCGCCTCGCTTGGGTCGTCGATTGGCTGATTGCCTGGACCGCGGATCTCGCGCGCGTCGCCGCCGGCGGCACGGCGCGGCAGAACCCGGACGCGGCGCGCGCATTGTCGG